>JAHIVS010000506.1 GCA_018816605.1 Pseudomonadota bacterium | reverse complement strand
GTTCAAACTCAGAGGGGGGGATGCCACAGCCCTTCTGGGGGGAACCATTGCTCTGATCATGGTCATGGTTGCCATGGGGGTGTATGGTAGAGAGGGGCTTGAGAAAATTACCCATCACGGAAGGTCCGGTTTCAGGTTCGGGATAAAAATATTTGCGCCGGTATTCTTTATTGCTGCCTTCTTTTTTATGGGAGCCCCCGGGCCGGCGGCAGCCATCTTTGGAGAAGGCGCAAACGGTTTGCTGTTTGATTTGGGAAAAGCATTCGCAAATATCATTCCAATTGGAAAAGTGACTGCCGTCATTGTCCAATCCGCAGTGGGGGCCATCACAGGGCTTGACGGTTCGGGATTTTCTGGGCTCCCACTCATCGGTTCCCTGTCTCAAGTTCTGGGGGCCCCATCCAATCTGGATCTGGCGACCCTTACAGCATTGGGACAATTCTTTTGTATTGCCATTGGAGGCGGATGTGTCATTCCCTGGGCAATATTGCCGGCCGCTGGTATTACCGGGACAGATCCCATTGAAGTTGCAAGACGCAATTTAATACCCACGGCTGCCGGACTGCTGGGGGTTATGGCCGTCTCCTTAGTATTACTTTAATCGATCATTATTGAGGGTGTGCACAGCACATGCGTGGTCTATTTTTTCACTTGATAAAATCCAAGGAACCCGTTAAACAGGTCTCTTTTAAAAAAATAACAGGTGAAATGGATTTCGTTTGTAAAATTAAAAGGATGAAGGCATACCGATATGGCACAACAGCATCAGATGGTTTTTCCGGGCCCCACAGCGGAAACGCTGCAGTCTGAATCCGGGGAAAAGCGGATACCGCCTGATGGGTGGGCATTTCTGCCTGCAGGGGATGCCGCGGTCACACGATGGGTAAAATCAAAGGGCCCTGTCTGGGGGGTCCAGGTAAAATTTGGCAGGCGGATGATCTCAAAGGGGATATGGGCCCCTGCCGACCATATCCTGGCCGCAAAACAGGCGGTTGAGGTCAAGAGGGCAACACCGGCCTATGCAGAGCATCGGAAACGTGAACTGGCAAGGCGCCGGGACAAACAGGAGGCCTATGTGCAGGCGTTTTATGACCAGATTGTCAAATTTTTGAATTTCCATCCCCGGTACGAAACCGAGGCAAATGCCCTTGGAAAAATCATAAGCGCCCACGCAACCCCTGTGGGCAGTGGAACCGTGGCCAGAACCCAGCGCATCCCCATTGATAAACGGGTACAGGCGGCTGTAATTGCCTGGATGCGCCACAAAACCACAGCCTATGATTCAATGAAAATAGCACGGGTAAAAGGAAAACGGCGAGAAATAAGAAAAGATCTGGCTGAAAAATCAATTGCCGTTTTGATAAGATATCGCCAGGGCCAGGACCTTAATGAGAACTGCCCCCTGAAACAGGCATTAGAAACACTCCAGAGTTCTTGAACGCAAATTTCAACTTATTTTGTTCATCAGCACATTGATCTCCCATAGAAAACATTATGCCTGTTTATTCACAAGCCTGTGCGGCTCATCATGGGTAACGCCCTTGGCAATCAGCCCCCAAGGTATAATTTTTTAACCTCTTCACTGTTCAGCAGCTCCTGGCCCGTGCCGGTCAAGCGGTTTTGCCCCAGCTCCAGCACATAGCCCCTGTGGCTCACGGACAGCCCTTTCCTGGCGTTCTGCTCCACCAGAAGTACGGATGATCCGTTTTGGGCAATCTCCTGGATCTGATCAAAGATGTGGTCCACCACAATGGGGGCAAGGCCCAGGGAGGGCTCATCCAGAAGGACCAGTTCCGGCTCCAGTATCACGGACCGGCTCAGGGCAAGCATCTGCCTTTCCCCGCCGGAAAGCTCCCGGGCAAAGGCATTTTTCTTCTTTTCAAGAACGGGAAACCGGCCAAGCACCCTTTTTATTCCGGCTTTGAGGGCCTTGCGGTCATCCAGCAGAAGTCCTGAAATTTCAAGATTTTCCAGAATGGTGAGGTTGGGAAAGACATTCAGGCCCTGGGGGATAAACACAAGTCCCTGCCGCCCCCGCCGGGCAATGCTCATTCCGGTGATATCACGGCCCTTGAACCAGATTTTCCCCTTTGAGGGAATGAGCTGGCCTGCCAGGGCCCTCAAAACGGTTGACTTGCCTGCACCATTGGGGCCGATGATGCATACCAGCTCCCCTTTTTCAAGAACGAGGCTAAGATCCTGAAGCACCGGGCCATGGCCGTATCCACAGGTGATATTCTCAATTGACAGCAGCATAGTCAGGCCTCGCTTTCCCGGCCCAGATAGGCCTGAATCACCTGTTCGTTCTTGTGCACAGCCCCGGGCGAGCCTGAAAAGATAAGACGTCCCGAGTCCATGACAAAAATCTCGTCGCAGAGTTCAGATACCAGGGGCATATTGTGCTCGATGAGAAAAATTTTGATGGACCGGTCCCTTAAATCTTTCAGGATGGTCACAAGGTTACGGATCAGGCTGGGATTAATGCCGGCAGTGGGCTCGTCCAGGATAATCAATTCGGGATCAGCCATGAGGACCCGTCCGATCTCCAGCAGCTTCTGCTGGCCATAGCTCAGATCCCCGGCCGGGGCATCCTTCATTTTGATAAGATTGATTGTCTCGAGCACCGAGACCGCCTTTTCCCGGTTTTGGGCTTCCTCACGGGCCACTTTGCCCGGCCTGAAAAACAATGGAAAGAGGCGCTCGCCCAGCTGGCCTGGCACCGCTGCCACCAGGTTGTCCAGAACTGATAAAAAGGGCAGAACCCGGGTTTGCTGAAAGGTCCTCACAATCCCCTTCTGACTGATCTTATGGGGTGGCAGCCCGCTGATCCGGCCATTTTGGAAATGAACCGTGCCCCGGTCCAGCACGTAAAACCCGGTGATCAGGTGGAACAAGGTGGTCTTGCCGCTGCCGTTGGGGCCGATCAGGCCGGAGATTCCGGTTTCACGGAGGGTGAACGAGACATCCTCCACCGCCTTTACCCCCCCAAATCCCTTTGATACCTGATTCAGTGTCAGCATTTCCTACTCCTCCTGCCTTCGGGGATAATCCCCTGGGGCCGCTTGAGCATCATCAGGATTAAAATCAGGCCGTAGGCCATTCCCTGGGCCGGGGCCACAAACCTTGTGTACTCCGGGGGGATGGGAATGAACCGGACGAATTCACCAAAAAACACCACGGCAAAGGCCCCGAGTACCGGCCCCCAATTGGTGCCCTTGCCGCCCAGCACCACGCAGAGCAAAACCAGGATGGTCTCCTGGAGGGAGAAATCCGAAGGGCTGATATAGGTAATGTAGTGGGCCCACAGGGCACCGGCACTACCGGCAAAAAAAGATCCCACCACAATGGCCTGGGTTTTAAATCCAAAGGTATGCTTGCCCAGGGCCTGGGCCACGAATTCATCCTCCCGAATCACTTTCAGGGCCCGGCCAAAGGGGGAAACCGTGATTCTTTGCAGCACCGCCCAGGTCACCAGGGCCCCCCCAAGAACAAAGGCCAAAAAATAGGGAAGGCTTTCCACACCGGAACCGGTAAAGCCGGGTCTGGGGATATTGGGCAGGCCCATGGGCCCACCTGTCAGATCCCGCTGGTTCAGGAAAAACAGATGGGCCATTTCCGCGAACACAAAGGTGGCCACCCCGAAATAATCACCTGAAAGCCGCAGGGCCGGCAGGCTGAATATCGCCCCTGCCAGGGCGGCCAGGCAGGCGCCGATGCCCATGGCCAGCAGCACGGGAACCCCTGACAGGCTCAGCAGGGCAGAGGTATAAGCACCGATGCCGAAAAAGGCGATATGGCCAAAATTGTACAGGCCGGCATATCCCAATTCCAGGTTCAGGGACTGGGCAAACACCGCGTAAATCAGACAGACGATGAGGATGTGGTAGAGATAATCCATGGTCAGCGCACCCCCCCTGCAATGCCAAAAATCCCCTTGGGCTTGAAGAGCAGAAGGATGATAATCACGGCAAAGGCGATGAAATCCTTGTAATCCGGAGAAATAAAGGCCATGCCAAGATTTTCTGCGATGCCGATGAACATCCCGCCCAAAAGCGCGCCCCAGATATTGCCGGCCCCGCCAAGGAGTACGGCGGCAAATGCCTTGATCAGGCTGTTCATACCCAACATGGGTTCCATGCTGGTATCCAGGGCCACCAGTATCCCGCCGGCGCCTGCAAAAACCGCGGCCAGCACCCAGATGGTAATGGTTACCTTTTTCATGTCGATCCCCATGATATCGGCCAGTTCCATATTGTCAGACACGGCCCTGAGGGACTTGCCCAGCATGGTGCGGGTCAAAAGCAGGTATAGAATGACAAAAAACACCAGGGCTGCCGCCATGATCAGAATCTGGGTTTTGGTGATATATATCCCCATGATGACCAGCCCTTCTGAAAGGGGCAGCTCATATGTTCGAAGGTCCGATCCCCAGAAAAGGCGGACAGCGTTCCGCATCAGGTAGGAAAGACCGATGGAGGCGATGAGGATAGCAATGGGGTTACTCTGCCGCAGGGGCCGGTAGACCAGGTAATCCTGGGCCAGGGCCAAAACCACGGTAATGGCCAGGGCAGGCACTGCCGCCAGGTAAAGGGGCAGGGAAAAAGGCGGGGAGCAGAACATCAGGGCCAGGTAAGCGCCCCAGGTGATCAATTCCCCGTGGGAAAAATTGATGAACTTGAACACGGCGTAAACCATGGCCAGGCCAACGGCAAACATGGCATAGACCGATCCCGCAAAGATGCCGTTGGCCAGAAGCTGTGCATAATAGGCTGTCATTGAACCCTATACGTTCCTAGTTGTAATCGGTAATCTTCCCGTCTTTGACAGTCCAGCGGCCGTAGGAGGCGCCCACATCCCCGTTTTCATCGAAGGATTTATCGCCGGTGGTGCCCATATAGCCCTGGCTCACCTTGATCAGGGCCTGTTGGATATCATCGGCCTCCAAGGAGGCTGATGCATTCAACGCCAGTGCCGTCAGCTTAACCATGTCATAGTTATACTCTCCGAATACCGGGATCTTCTTTCCCGGATATTTTTTTTCCCATAATGTCTTAAAGGCTTTGTAGGGTGCCGTTTCCTGGGAAAAAGTCGGATAGGTGCCGATAATGCCCTCGCTGGCCGCCCCGGCCAGCGAGACCAGTTTGGGGGATTTGGAGGCAGAACCCATAAGCCACTGGACCTTGAGTCCGGCTTCGTGGGCCTGCTTTAATATGGTGGCCCCCTCTTTGATATAGGTCAGGTTGACAATGGCTTTGGCGTTATGGCGCTTCATCCTGAAAATCTCGCTGCGGTAATCGGTCTTGCCCTCGCCATGGGGAAGCTCCTCTATGATTTTACCGCCGGATTTTTGAAACTCCGTCTTAAACACCTCGGCAAGCCCGACACCCCAGTCATTGTTCACATAGGTCAGAACCACCTCGGTATAGCCCAAAGAATGTGTCAGTTCGGCCACGCCAATGCCCTGGAGAAGATCGGAAGGAAAGACCCTGAACACGTGGGACCCGCATTTTGTGATGGCTTCGGCCGCGCTTTCCGCCCCGATGAGAACGGTTTTGTTGTTTTGGGCAATGGGACATACCGCCAGGAAATTAGAGCTGGCCGCGGGTCCGAAGATCACGGGCAGCTTGTCAATGGTGATCAGTTTCCGAATGGCCGAGACAGATCCCTTGGATGTGGAGTTGTTATCTTCGAACACGATTGTCAGGGGGTCACCCTTGATGCCACCGGCAGCGTTGATCTCTTCCACAGCCACAAGCATGGCCTGCTGGAATCCTTCACCGTAAACCGCCAGTTTTCCGGTCAGCGGTGTCACGGATCCCACCTTGATCTCCCCTGCCACAGCTCCGCTGGTAAGAAAAAGAAACAGAATACTGCCCAACACAAATTTTTTCATCGTCTCCTCCATTCGGTTAAAGGGTTACTTCTGGAACAGGCCGGTTCAAGGGGGGGTCTGTTCCCTTTTCATGGCTTTTTCCAAGGCTCTTTTTTTGCTGGTGAATTGTGTAGCAATAATTGCGGTTCGTGTAAAGCGCTAAAATGGAGAGATAGAGACAAAAGAGACCGGTTGAGGCGGATCACGGGTGGAGATATCCAAAAGCCCCAAAAAGAAGCTTCAGCGCTCAAAACAGGCGAAGATAGGCCTGCTCCCACTTTCTTCAGGCCTGCTAACCCGCCGCCCCACCCAGGCAGCTTGTGGGCTCAACCATGTCATATCCCAGGCATTTGACACCAGTTCTATACGGGAATCTGTGGAAAATGGCAGGCCACCTGGCGGTCAGGGCAGAGTTGCCGAAGGCCAGGCGCTTCTGTCCGGCATCGGTCCTGGCGAAAAACACACCGGGGATGGAAGTGGCATCCGGACGGCGGGGTAATGGGGCTTGGCACATCCCCTTCCAGAACGGTATCATACAGCCCTATGGACGGGTCTGCCACCGGCACTGCCGCGATGAGCGCCCGGGAATAGGGATGGAAGGGCGCGGCATAAAACGCATCCACGGGACCGGTTTCCACGATGCGGCCCAGATACATGACGGCCAGGCGGTCACAGATATGCTCGACCACGCTTAGGTCGTGGGAGATGAACAAAAAGGTGAGATTTCCTTCCTTTTTTAAATCCATGAGCAAATTAATGACCTGGGCCTGGATCGAGACATCCAGGGCAGAGACCGGCTCATCGGCCAGAATAAACTCCGGATCCAGGGCCAGGGCCCGGGCGGTTATGATCCGCTGGCGCTGTCCCCCTGAAAACTCATGGGGATACCGGTCCAGATGCTCGGGCCGCAGCCCGACCTTGTCCAGCAGTCCCAGAACCTTTTGTCTCCGCTCTTTCGGGGTTCCCATCCTGTGGATAATCAAGGGCTCTTCAATGGCAGACCCGATCTTTTTTTTGGGATTCAAGGCGGAATAGGGGTCCTGGTAAATAATCTGGGCCTTTTTCCTGAATCCCTTCAGCCCGGGTTTGTCCAGATCGATCAGGTTTTGTCCGGCATAGAACACGGTTCCGGCTGTCAGATCCTCCAGCCGGAGCAGCACCTTTCCCAGGGTGGATTTCCCGCAGCCGCTTTCCCCCACCACGCCGAAGGTCTCGCCTCTGAAGATGTCCAGGGAAACGTCGTCCACGGCTTTCACAAGGGCTTTTTTCCCCCTGGACACCACCGGATAGTATTTTTTCACCTGCCGGGCAGATAACAGGATGGGCGTTGTCATGTTTTCACTCATTTTTTTGTTCCAAGTTGCGGGTTTTCGGAATGGCGCCAGCACCTGGAAAAATGACCCGAAGAGATATCTTTCCAGGGAGGATGGGTCTTACAGATGGATTTCACCTGGGAGCACCGGTCCTGGAAGGCACAGCCCGGGGGCAGATTGTCCAGGGCCGGCACCATGCCGGGAATGGGGTTCAGGCGCCGGGTCCTGACCCCGATCCTGGGGCGGGAGTCAAACAGGCCGATGGTATAGGGATGGGCGGGACGGGCGAACAATTCGGACACGGATGCCGATTCGACTATTTTTCCGGCATACATGACCAAAACCCTCTGGGCGGTCTGGGCCACCACGCCCAGGTCATGGGTAATGAGAAGAACCGACATGCCGATTTCCTTCTTGAGCCGGTTGATCAGGTGGAGAATCTGGGCCTGAATCGTGACATCCAGGGCCGTGGTGGGCTCGTCGGCGATCATGATTTCCGGGTGGCAGGCCAGGGCCATGGCAATCATGATCCGCTGGCGCATGCCCCCGGACATCTGGTGGGGATAGGCGTCCATCCGGGACTCAGGCTCCGGTATTCCCACCAAAGACAGCATGTGAACCGCCTCTTCAAGGGCCTGACCCTTGTCCATGTTCCGGTGTTTGCAAATCACCTCCAATAGCTGGAATCCGGCTGTTAGCACCGGATTCAGGGAGGTCATCGGCTCCTGAAAAATCATGGAAATCCGGTTGCCCCGGATTCGGGTCATCTCTTTTTTGCTCAGTTTGGTCATCTCTTTTCCCTTGAAAAGAATAGACCCCTGGGTGATACGGCCCTGGGTTGGGGGGATCAGTCCCATGATGGAAAGGGCGGTCACGCTTTTTCCGGACCCGCTTTCCCCGACAATGGCCAGGGTTTCCCCTTCATGGATTTCAAAGCTGACATCGTCCACGGCCGTAAGCGGCTCTTGTTTGG
>JAHIVS010000505.1 GCA_018816605.1 Pseudomonadota bacterium | reverse complement strand
GACTTGCATGTGTTAAGCACGCCGCCAGCGTTCATTCTGAGCCAGGATCAAACTCTCCAGTTATAATCCTTATGCTTTTCTTTTTAGGTCTTTACGACCCGCTCTTTTCTTTTCTCACTGACCAATTTTCAAAGATCAAACCTGTTTTGTTACGATTGTTTCCTGACCGACAAAACCAGGACAATATACATGTGGACTTGGGTTTTGTCAAACCTTTTTTTATGCTATTTGAATATTATTTTATGATACTTTTTCTTCCCTGCTCTCAACAGGATTTCATCTCCAGCGACATCGTCGATTGAAACAATTTGATCAAAGCCCGTGATCTTTTCCCCATTGATATAGCCCCCCCCCTGTTGCACCAAGCGCCGGGCATCGGACTTGGACTTGCAAAGCCCTGTCTGCGTCAACAAATCAATAACCAACACCTTTGCCAGCAGCGCTTCCTTCTTATAAATGGAAGAAGGAACAGATTCATCCGTGGCAGGGGAATGAACCCCTCTGGGAATGGTGGAACCCGGCAAAAGCATATCCGGTATTTCCATGGAGCCAAACATGGAAACCGAGGCTTTCAATGATTTTAGGGCCTCTTGTTCTCCATGGGCAATCTTGGTAGCTTCATAGGCAAGAATTGCCTTTGCCTTATTCAAATCAGCCCCTTCAAGGGATTTTACCGCTACAATCTCTTCCATTTCCAAAAAAGTAAACAGGGATAGGAACCGTGACACATCGGCATCATCACAATTCACCCAGAACTGGTAATACTCATAGGGAGAAAAACGATCAGGATCCAGCCAGACAGCACCTTTATGGGTTTTCCCCATCTTGATCCCACTGGCCGTTGTGATCAAAGGAAAGGTGATTCCAAAGGCCGGCTTGCCAAGGGTCCTTCGAACAAGATCAATTCCTGCCACAATATTGCCCCATTGGTCTGATCCCCCCATTTGCAAAAAGCAATCATGGGTTTTAGCAAGCTCCATAAAATCATAGGACTGGAGAAGCATATAGTTAAACTCTATAAAGGTCAGACCATCGTCTGATTCCATTCTGCTTTTGTAACTTTCGGCCTTAATCATTCTATTTACGGAAAAATGTCGGCCGATATCCCTTAAAAATGGAATATATTCAAGGGGGGTGAGCCATTTTGCATTGTCCAGCATCAGGGCCTTGTCATCTGAAAAGTCCAAAAACCGTTCCAATTGCTTGCGGATACCGGCTTTGTTTTCATCTATCTCTTCCTGGGTAATAATTTTACGCAATTCCGTTTTTCCGGAAGGATCTCCGATCAGACCGGTTCCGCCGCCCACAAGGGCGATGGGCCGATGTCCGTTTCTCTGCATATGGGCAAGGGCCATGATACAGACCAGACCGCCCACATGAAGACTTGAGGCTGTCGGATCAAATCCGATATAACAGGTGGCCCGGTTGTTATCAAGATAGTCTTCCAGCTCTTGTGTATGGGTAACCGCGTCAACAAACCCGCGCTCTTTTAGTATGCTTAAAACACTCATGTGTAACCCTTTATTTTTTCGTATATTCGACGGCGCGGGTTTCCCGAATCACCACTACTTTCACCTGACCGGGAAATGTAAGGTTTTCTTCTATCTGACGGGCAATGTCCCGGGAAAGAAGCACTGCGCTTTCATCGCTTATTTTTTCACTCTCGGTGATAACCCGGATCTCACGCCCGGCCTGGATAGCATAGGTATTGACAACTCCGTCAAAGGAATTGGCAATATTCTCCAGATCCTCAAGGCGTTTGACATAGTTTTCCAGGCTCTCTTTTCTGGCTCCTGGACGGGCCCCGGAAAGCGCATCCGCCGCCTGGATAATATAGTCGTAAACCGTCTCAGGCATTCTGTCTTCGTGGTGGGCACCAATGGCATTGACAACTGCATCTGTTTCGCCATACTTCTTGGCAAGATTGGCACCGATAACGGCATGGGCCCCATCCACCTCATGGTCCACGGCCTTTCCGATATCATGCAAAAGCCCCATCCGCTTGGCAAGTTTTACGTTCAGGCCCAGCTCTGCTGCAATGGTTCCTGACAAAAAGGCCACTTCAATAGAATGCTGAAGCACATTCTGGGCATAGGAGGTCCTGAATTTCAATTTTCCCAGAACCTTTATCAATTCTGGGTCAATACCATGAACACCCAGGTCAAAAGCCGCCTGCTCCCCTGCCTCCTTAATGATGAGGTCCACTTCTTCGGTTGCACGGGCCACCACATCCTCAATCCTGGCCGGATGAATTCTGCCATCGGAAATCAATTTTTCAATGGCAATCCTTGCCACTTCCCGTCGAACCGGATTAAATCCGGACAAAATAACCGCTTCAGGCGTATCATCAATGATAAGATCAATCCCTGTTGCGGCTTCCAGGGCACGGATATTCCGCCCTTCACGACCGATGATCCGCCCCTT
>JAHIVS010000689.1 GCA_018816605.1 Pseudomonadota bacterium | reverse complement strand
TCCAGAAAAACAATATGCACCGGGAATAAAATCAAGGGCCATTTCAGCAGTACGGGTATTAATGAAAGTCCTGCAATGGGAATATGAACCGAAAGGATGAACATCATCGCTTTTTTAAGGTTGTCATAAATACGTCGTCCCATACGCACAGCAGTCACAATGGAATTAAAATCATCATCAAGGAGTACCAGGGATGCTGCCTCACGTGCGACATCCGTGCCTCGGCCTCCCATTGCCACCCCGATATGTGCGGCTTTCAGGGCAGGTGCATCATTCACACCATCACCGGTCATGGCGACAATTTCCTTGTTTAGTTTAAGGGCCTGGACAATGCGCAGTTTCTGTTCCGGCACCATGCGGGCAAAGATGTTGACCTTTTTTATGCGCGCTGCCAGTTGCTTATCGGTTAATGTTTCCAGTTCAGAACCGGTAATGTGCTGATCCGGATTTCGAAGACCGATCTGCCGTGCAATGCTCATAGCGGTGCCTGGATAGTCTCCGGTGATCATGATCGTTCGGATGCCAGCGGTATAACATTCTTCGATAGCCCCTTTTACATTGGGGCGGACAGGATCTTCAAGGCCGATTAATCCGATAAACTTAAACTGAAAATCATGCTGCTCCTCCGGCAGCTCCGTTTTTTTGTGCCGGGTGCAAGCCACACCGATAACCCGTTTGCCCTGGTTGCTGAGCAGATCGATTTTTTCCTCAAGCCATTTTAGTTTTTGCGCATCAAAATGACAAAGATCCGCAATGGCTTCAGGAGCGCCCTTGGCTGCAATGATCAGGTCTTCTCCTGAAGCGGATGTCCAGACCCGGGACATGGCAAGCAGTTCCTTGCTTAAGGGATATTCACGCTGGAGCGTCCATGATGCGTGAAGATGTTCTGTCTGTGAAAGGGTGCGTTCCCCCAGTTCTCTCATGGCCTTTTCCATGGGATCAAAGGGGTCGACCGGGCTTGCAAGAATGCTGTACTCGACCACTTCGTGGAATTCTTCGGGCAGGGCATCATTTTTTTCCCCGATAGTAAACACCTGATCACCAGCCACAATATCGGATACCGTCATCTTGTTAAGGGTTAATGTACCTGTTTTATCAACACAAAGCACGGTTGCCGAGCCAAGCGTTTCCACTGCTGGAACCCGCCGGGTCAACACCCGGAATTTTGAAATCCGCCAGGCACCAAGGGCCAGAAATATGGTGAGAACAACCGGAAATTCTTCTGGAAGGATGGCCATGGCCAGAGACAACCCGGCAAGAAATCCTTCGAGCAGGTTGCCACGGGTCATCCAGTACACCACCACCACCAGTATGCAGAGAATGCCGCCGACAAACGCAAAAGTTCGAACGACTTGCCCGGTCTGAATCTGAAGCGGGGTTCGTTCTTCTTCAAGGGATTGAAGGGCTTTGCCGATTTTTCCCAATTCGGTTCGGGTTCCGGTTGCCTTGATCATCCCTGCTGCCTGGCCGGACACAACCAGGGTGCCTGAAAAAGCAAAGGGAAGATCATCCCCGCCGGGTTTCTCCATCACAATCGAGGTGTCTTGGGTGGATACTTTTCTAACGGGAACGGATTCACCGGTCAGAAGCGATTCATCAATGGAAAAATTAAGGGCATGGACCAGAACGCAGTCTGCCGGAACACGGTCGCCTTCCGACAGCAGGATAACATCATCACGGACCACTTCCCGCCCGGGAATACGTGTTTTTTCCCCGTCACGGATGACATAAGCACGGGGACTGGACAAGTCCTTGAGTGCTTCAAGCGCTCTTTCGGTTTTCCGTTCCTGATAAAAGGTGATGCCGATAATCACAAAAACAAACCCAAGCAGCATCAATGCTTCCTGAAACTCACCAGACAGCAGATACAATGCCCCGCATGCGATCAACAACAGGAACATGGGTTCTCTTAAAACCCCGATCAGGATATCCAGACCGTTTCGTTTCCCCTGGGTCGGTAATTCGTTAAAGCCATCCTGCTCCTGACGCTTTAACACCTCATCCTGAGAAAGACCTTTTAAATTCTCAAACGATATATTATTCATTTATAATCCTTATCAATCCTCATCTTGATATACCTGCTCTATTTTGGAATTTTTACATTGTCATCATCATAAATCCCATCTTCAGCCGTTGTGTGACAGGCAATGCAATTGGATAGAGAACCTATGGATTCTCGGTTCAATACATCAGGAGAGATCTCAT
>JAHIVS010000504.1 GCA_018816605.1 Pseudomonadota bacterium | reverse complement strand
GAAAAGAATAATCCCGGGGAAAGAGTTATCAAAAAAGTAAAGGTCAGGAATAATCTGACAGGCAATTGTTTTAACATCACCCCCCAGGTGGTGATCAATGCCGCCGGTGCCTGGGCTGGCATGGTGGCAGAACTTGCCGGAATCGGCCTGGATATGATTTATTCAAAGGGCAGTCTGCTGGTTACCCACAACCGGCTCACCACCCATGTGATCAACCGCCTCAGACCGGCATCCGACGGAGATATTCTGGTGCCGGGCCGTACGGTTTCCATTTTTGGCACCACATCCACACGGATTGACAACCTGGAAAGTATCCGGCCGGAATTCAGCGAAACCGATTTTCTCGTGACCCAGGGAGCCCAGATGGTGCCGGGGCTTGAAACAGCCCGGTATATCCGGGCCTATGCCGGTGTCAGACCCCTTGTCAGCAGGCATGAAACCCGAAAAGATGACCGGGCCGTTTCCAGAGGGTTTTATCTGATTGACCATGCAGGGGATCAGGTGGATAATTTGGTGACCATCACCGGTGGCAAGGTGACCACCTATCGGCTGATGGCCGAGAAAACAGCTGACCTGGCCGCCGAAAAACTTAAGATATCAATATCTTGTACCACCGCAGATACCCCGTTGATGTCCAAGGCTCCCAGCAATCTTATTGAAGCGGGTATGTCGGTCAAGCTCTGGGCCAGGGACCCAGTCCCCGGAGACAGCATGATGTGTGAGTGTGAAATGGTACCCAAAAGCCATTTTCAGGAGCTGATTCTCTGGTTGAAGCAGAACCGGGAAACTGCTGATTTAAATTCCCTTCGCATCCATTCCCGGCTGGGAAAGGGTGCCTGCCAGGGAACCTTTTGCAGCCTGAGGGTCACAGGCTTTATGTATGACCAAGCCTATATCAAAGACAGCCAGGGGCTGGACAATATCAAATATTTACTTGACGAACGGTTTAAAGGACAGAAACCGGTTCTCTGGGACTATCAGCTGGCCCAGGCAGAGTTGAATGAAGCCATGTTTTGTTCCTTCTTTGGTTTAGATATGGCCAGCCTGGATATAAAAGGATAAAAGAGTGGAAAACAAAACTCAAATTCAAACAGATCTTGTGATCATCGGAGCGGGCATGGCAGGAATGGCTGCGGGTATATTTGCGGCAAACCGCGGCCTGTCAGCCGTAATAGTGGGAGGAGCCGGTGCCTTTGAATATGCAAGCGGGCTGCTGGATCTTTGGGGGTTAACCCATCAAGGCTTAGGCTATTGCAAAAACCCTTGGCAGAGCCTTGCCCGGATTTCGGAATATTTTCCCAGCCATCCTTTTTTAAAAATGGGTGAATCGGATATTAAGAAAGCCTTTGATGAACTGACTGCTGCCCTTAAAAAAAATGGACTGACCTATACAGGACAGCCCCGGGAAAACAGCCGGATTATCACCTCATTCGGGACCGTAAAACCCACCTATCGATTCCCCTTGACCATGGCCCATAATGCCACCGCCCTTAGGGAAAAAAAATCACTGCTGCTCCTGGATTTCCAAGGGCTGCGGGAATTTCGAGCCAAATTTGTCCAGCAGGTGCTGGCATCCACCTGGCAGGATATCAATATTGCGGCAATTGATTTTCCCCAGTCCAACCGGTCAGAGCTTTTTACCCCCCTCATGGCCCAGGCCATGGAAGCAGAACAGGTCCAGGACAAATTTGCAGCCGAAATTAAGCCCTTGATTACGAACGAACAATACCTTGGTCTGCCGGCCATCCTCGGCATCAATGGCTGTGATGATATCCTGAAACGACTTGAAAAACGCCTGGGAATTAAACTTTTTGAAATCCCCACCTCGCCGGTGTCTGTTCCGGGTATCCGCCTCAGGGAAACCTTCAGAAAAGCCCTGATGGACACCAGTGTCACCCGACTGCCGGACCAACGCGTTCTTTTGGCCACCCAAAACCCCGGCAGGGGGTTTGTTCTGGAGACCGGCACCCTGGCTGGCAACCAGACAACCCGGATCCAGGCCAAAACCTGTCTGCTTGCCACGGGCCGCTTTTTATCAAAGGGACTTATCTCTGATCGAAAAGGAGTGACAGAGGGTGTCTTTAACCTTCCCGTTTCCCAGCCGACAGACCGAAAAGACTGGCATGCTTCAACCTACTTTGATCCCAAAGGTCATGGTATCAACCAGGCCGGGCTTAAAACAGATGAACAATTCAGGCCCCTGGGCAAAGGAAACGAACCCGCCCATGAACATCTGTATGCCGCAGGATCCATCCTGGCAGGCCAGGACTGGATGCGGACCCGTTCCGGTGCCGGTCTCTCCATTGCAACCGCATTCCATGTCGTGGGGCAGATTGCCTTGAACAGACCCGACACATCCGCCTGATCCCGCTTTTTGGGTGATGCCCCGGGCGCCACTGCCATCCGGTCATAAAATTGTGTTTCAAACCGTATCTTTCACGCAGTTTAAAAAAATCAGGGTTCCCCTGATTGACTTTCTTTCCCATAATCGATATGAGGATGACAGATACGATACTTCTTTCTCTCTGCATCTCCCCCGCTGACGGTTAGCCGCTGCCCCTCAAATTAAAAACTCTTTTTCAAGCTGTTTTAATCACTTCCAAAAAACCAAACCTGTTTTTTTTATACAACTTTTTTAAAACCCGAAAAAGGGAGGGAAAGCCAGCCATGGAAAAAAGAACCATAATGGAGGTGATGAAGACCACGGTGGACCGTTTTGGGGAGCGAACCGCATTAAAAACAAAAATAGAGGGGAACTGGAAAGACACCACCTGGCAAACCTATTATGACCAGGTAAAAACCACTGCCCGTGCATTCATGGCCCTGGGTTTGGAAAAAGGGGATGCCGTCAATATTTTGGGGAACAATTGCCCCCAATGGTTTATCTGCGATATGGCGGCTATTTTTGCAGGGGCCGTTCCAGGAGGCATCTATGCCACCAACAGTTCGGAACAATGCCAATATATTGCCGGGCACAGCCAGGCCAAAATTGTGGTGGTGGAAAATAATGAACAATTGGAAAAATTCAAACAGATACGAAAGGATCTGCCCGGGTTGAAAGCCATTGTGATGATGAAAGGAGCGGATGATGATCCTCTGGTCTTTGCCTGGGCGGATCTTTTGACACTCGCCCAAAATATATCAACACAGGCGCTGGATGAAAGGATGGCCGATCAGAAACCAGACGATTGCGCTGCCCTCATTTATACCTCGGGTACCACGGGTAATCCCAAGGGGGTAATGCTGAGCCATGACAATGTTCTCTGGACCGGACAACAGGTAGTGGATGCCACAAAAGTGGATCATACCGATCAGATCATCAGCTATCTGCCCCTAAGCCACATTGCCGAACAGGTTGTCAGTCTGTATGTGCCATTAATAACCGGTTCTACCAGCTGGTTTGCCGAGAGCCTGGACCTTTTGGGCGATAACCTTGCACAGGTCCGCCCCTCCCTCTTTGTCGGTGTTCCCCGGGTATGGGAAAAAATCCAGGCAAAGATGGTGGTGGCCGGGACACAAAATTCAAAAATTAAGAAAACCATTGCGGCCTGGGCGAGAAAGAAGGGACTTGCGGCCGGATATGCCCACCAGAACAATCTGCCAAAACCAGCCTTGGTAAACCTGGCCGATAAACTGGTATTTTCCAAGGTGAGGGAACGGCTCGGATTTGATCGTTGCCGGTTGTTTATCTCCACGGCTGCCCCCATATCCT
>JAHIVS010000503.1 GCA_018816605.1 Pseudomonadota bacterium | reverse complement strand
ATAATTCCCACCAAAAAAATAATTCGCAGGGCATACCAGAACAGATCAGAGGGACCTGCATCTTCGGTGAACCAACGGTAAAAAAGGGAATAGACGAGCAGGACCGCTTCAATAAAGAGTATCCGCCAGAACACCCCCATTAGCAAAATTTCCCGGACTCCGTTTTTTTTACCTTTACCTATCATCGATTATACGCTTTACCCCATATTATTCTTAACGGAAAATTCAATTTTTACTCAACCACCCTGAACAAGACTACCTTTATAAATCAGTTTTCAGAAAATATCAAATTTCGTTACATCCGTTCAGCAATTCTTGACATAAGCCTTCTCATGGAAGAATTGCTGGCCGAATGGAGGTCCGCGTTGAACAATGTGCTTGATTGGGATACAGAATCAGGCACACTTGAAACCGGTGTCGGTACCTATTTTATTGTCAGTGACGGCTCAAATGCCGATGTTCATTATTGGAACGGCGATACTACTGGGAACGGTTACGTGGATGAGGGTGAATTGACCCTGTTTGCCCATCTTGAGGGGATAACCCCGGATAACATCGGTGACCTAGCGGGAGATAATTTTGAGATTATACCCGGGCCGACCTAATTTCCCCTTATTAGAGAGCTCTTATCCAAACAGGGAATCTTCCGGTTTCTGGCTCAAAAAGTCGTGAATCAAGCGCAATTGATTGGATTGGCATTTTGAAAGATCATATTCACGGCAGATGGTCTGACGGGCTTTTTTTCGCAATGATGCCATAAAAGAAGGGTACTCAAGGCAGGACAGAATTTTTTGGGCCAGGGGTTGCTTTGAGGAAAAGTCCATGGTGAAGCCGTTGATACCCTCCTGTATGACCTGGGTGACAGGGTCTCTGTCCACTCCCATGACCAGACACCCGCATGCCATGGCTTCCAGCAGGGACTTGGGCAATATGAAGGGAAAATCTAGGGATATATGGAGGGCAGAACATTGCAGGAGTTGTCGGTACTGCTCTTTGTTCAGGGGATCAAAAAAATGGATCCGATTGGATTGTAATCCCGGGGTTTCCATTGCCAGCTGCCGGAGGCTTTGGGGACTTGATGGTGTTTCTCCGAATAAAAGGCGATCATGACCTGTCATGACCACATGGGCATGAGGCCTTTTTTCAAGAACCTGTGGCAGGGCGGCCAACAGGGTTGAAAATCCAGGATAGGGGGCCAGAATATGGGTGGTAAAGGAGATGATTTCACAGTCCTTTTCCAGGGTAAGATCGGGCAGATTCAGGTCAGTCAGATTCAGGTCTGGCAGGGGGGGGCCGGGAAAGAAAAAATCGGTATCCACCCCTTCATGGGCCACCCTGATTTTTTTATGAAAAGCCGGTGGAAGGTTATTTTTATGCCAGGCGGTGGGACAAACGCCTCGGTCACAGGAAAAAAGATCCAGCAAAAGGGGCATTTGCTTTGTTCGAAGGGTCATGCGTGTGGCAATGTTTTGCCAATGGTTCCTGGCATCTGAAGGCGCCAATGATATGGGTAGGGTCCAGTCAAAAAATGCCAGAAAAGGCGTGTTGGGCCATAGATCCTTTATATAAGCGTTTGTGCCACTGCCAGCTGGGCCCAGGATCAGGTCTGGGGTTGTGGATTTGCTCAGCTCAAAAAGTGCTTGAACCATGGCCGTTCCCCGGGTCAATATATCTGAAAAAGGATCCGTCGGTGCAGGGGATGGGCTTTTGGAGGAGGGGCCGTTCCATTGGATGTTGACATGGGGGATTGATTTATCCTTGGGGTTGCTCCCCGTGAGAAAAATGACTTGATTTCCAGGGTTCTGCCCCAGGGTTTGGGCCAGCCAGATAAATTGGTCCGGCATTCGGGGGTGAATGAAGACAATGTTCATTCCTAACGTTCCTGGAGGGCAAAACTCAGGGTGTTGACAAAGGGATCTAGAAGATAATCCAATACCGACCTTTTTCCGATGTGGATATAGGCCAGCAGAACCATGCCGGGGTAGAGCCGATATTTTTGATCTTTTGCCTCAAAATAGCTTTTGTCCGACTCTATCCGTACCCGGTAAAAGGTGCGACCCTGGTCATCGGTAAAGGTATCCGGACTGATACCGATGACATGACCCTTTAATTTTTTAAATTTCTTCGCATCGCTGCTGGGCAATTGCAAAAATACATCCTGGTTTATTCGAATGTACCCGATATCCGAGACTTTTAAGTGGGCTTCGATGATCAGTCGTTCTTCAGAGGGGACAATCTCGGCGATGGAATCTCCGGGTTTGATAACTCCTCCCCGGGTGACATGGTAGAGTTTTTTGACCACTCCGTTAATGGGCGAACGGATAATGGTCTTTTGAAGAGTGTCTTCAAACTTTTTCAGCCGGACTGAAAATTCCATAAGTTCCTGCTTGGCTTTTTTTAGTTTTTCAGAATTTTCCTCTTCAAAGGAAAAAACAGCTTCATTCATTTCTTCCTGGGTTTCGGTGAGAGAATGGTGGGCTTCTTTCAGAGCAGATAGATCATGGGAAATTTCGCCCTCCACTTCCTTGGTCTGGCGCATGATATCAATGTGCTTATTGCGGGTGGTCAGGCTGCTTTTGAGAAGATCTTCACTCAGGGTCAATTGTTCCTGGAGCATGGGAAGCAGTTGGCGGGTGTTTTCAAGTTTTGCCTGGATGGTGATGATTCGTTGTTTTTTCTGATCAATCATGGTGTTTAGCCGGTTGATGGTACTGGCAAGATTTTTTTGATGGGTGACAAACAGGGCGTTGGCTTCTTTAACCAGTAATGGCCGTGTTTTGAGCATCTCTTCTGGAAAGGGGATCTGGTCTAATTTTCTCATATGGGCATCCAGCCGAAGCACATCCACCTCAAGGGCGTTGATGCGCAATTGTATTTCATCCAGGCTTGCACCGCTTCTGAGTTGTTCCAATTCTACCAGGGCCTGGCCCCGGCGGACCTCATCCCCCTCCTTTACCCGGATCAATTGAATAATACCGCCCTCAAAATGTTGAACATGCTTCACCCGACCCGTGGGAACCACCTGTCCATCTGCAATGCTTACAATATCCAGTTGCCCGTAAAAGGCCCATATACCGAAGGCCACACACAAAATCAGCAGCAGGATGAAAAAAATGTGGATGGATCCTTTGAAGGCCTTGTCCCGAGATTCGATCATTGGGTTAACTTCTCCAGTTTATCGATCATGGCCGGTGTGATCTGTTCGGGAATCGGTTTGGCATTCATATTCAGGATAACGGAAGCCCCTTTGAGAATTTTGGGATCATTGGAGAAAACAATAATGGTTTTTTTTGCCTTGGCCAGGGAATTCATGACGCCATAAACTGCTTCAATTCCTTTCTGGTCCATGGCATCCGTGGGTTCATCCAACACGGCCAGCTGTCCATCCGAGGCCAGTGCCCTTGCCAGGGCCAATCGCCTTCGGATACCCAGGGGAATGGTTCTCCCGTTGTCCAGGATGGGTGTTTCCAGTCCAGCCGGGGCCTGGTCCAAAAATGGTTTCAGATCGGCTATTCTTAGAATCTGGTTCAGCCGGGTGTCATCCAGTTCCGGGTTTAATAAAAAGATATTCTCCCGAAAGGAGCCGCTTAAAAAATCCAGTTCCTGGGGCATATAAATCACCTGTTTTCGCCACCAGGAAGGAACGATCTGGGAGAGGGTAACGCCATCCACCTGGATGGTTCCTCTTCGGGGCGATAACAGGCAGAGCAGAAGTTTTGCCAGGGTGGTCTTGCCGGTGCCGTTTGCGCCGTATACCACAAGAACCGATCCCGGCTCCAATCTGAGATTCAGGGATTCAAACACCGGGTTTGTCGCATTTGGAAAGAAAAAGCCCAGATCTTTGAATTCCACAAGTCCGGTATACCGCTTTAACGCCGTCCCCTGGGATGCCTCCCGGGGAAATTGTTTGAGAATGGAAAGGTCCATGAAGGCTGCCTGGGCCTTTTTCAACATTAACAAAATCTGAATCAGTCTAGTGCTTGTCTGATAGGCCCTTCCCGAAAGAATGTTTGCCCCGATCAGGGCCCCCATCGTTAAATCTCCCTGGACCACGAGGATGGCACCCACGGCATAAATCGCGACACTGGTAAGAGAATTTCCAGAAAGGCCCAGTGTCTGCGAAAATTCCCGGGTGGTGGTCAGCTTTTTTCTTAAAATATCAATGAGGTGTAATTGTTTGTCCCAGTTCTTAAATAAAAACTCAATCCCGCCAAATGCCCGGACGGTTTCCTGGGCATGCAGGGCCGCAAAGGTGGTCCCCCTGTGCGCCGTCATTTCTTTGCCTAAAAGCTCTGCTGTTTTTTCGGAGTTGATAAGGCTTGCCCACCCGGACAAAAGGGCACAAAGAATCCCTATACAGCAAATGCCCGCAAGCATCGGGCTGAGTAAATACATGACCGCGATAAACAGAAGGGAAAAGGGGACGTCCAGAAGTTGGTTGAGTGTCTGGGCATCATAGATGGTCTGAATGGTCTGGACATGGGCAAGGGCTTCCTGGAGTCTGGGTCTGGGTACCTGTCCCAGGTGTTCTGATTTTGCCTGGTTTAAAATGGAAAGAACATCCCTGGCCAGGATATTATTGGGTTCCAGGTTTATGTCCATGGCCATTCGGGTTCTGATAATTCTAAAACAAAATTGCATCAGAATGGCAATGAGCATGCCTGCGGTCAAGGTGATCAAGGTGCCGTGGAATCCATAGGTCACATACCGGTTCAATAACTGGATGACATAAATCGGCTGGGCCAGGGTCAAAACCGTGATAAGAAAAGTGGCACCCAGAATTTCAATGGTCAGAAGGGGGTGCTGCCCTAATCGTCGAACGAGTTCCTTCATTGCGATATTAATCAAACAGGCTCACATCAATTTTACCCATGGCAAACAAAAGATTAAAGGCCGCGCTTTTGGTGTCTTCCTTTGCGGCAACTGCATCTCCCTGGGCATTGATATAGTTGACTTCTCCGTTCAACACATCCAAAAGAGAGCGGGTTCCCATTTT
>JAHIVS010000502.1 GCA_018816605.1 Pseudomonadota bacterium | reverse complement strand
GAAAAGACCCTGTCCAGGGGTTTTTTCCGGGCATGGTCAGCGGAGATACCGGTCATGCGTTCCGCCTCAAGGTTCCACTGGGTGACCATCCCCTTGTCATCTACCCCGATGAGAATGGATGGCATGGAATTGATGATGCTTATGACATAGTCCCGGGCGAATCGAAGTTCCTTTTCCGCTTTTTTAATCCGGGTGATATCCGTATAATTGACCACCATACAGGTCTGTTTTTCGTCCTTGTCCCGGTATAAGGAGGCGTTTATGCTGACATCCAGAAGCGATCTGGATTTTGTGTACCGCTGGGTGATAAAATCCAAATTTCCGGCAGGGTTTGAGTAGGTTTGGCGGACAGCTTCTGCCGTGGCCTGTTTCTGGTTTTCAGGAATAAAATCAAGGGGTGCCCCGACCAGATCGTCCCGGTCCCAGCCAAATATCCGGGTAAACGATGGATTGACATAGGTTACCTCCCCTTTTTCCGAATAATAGACAATGGGGGTGGGGGAGGCCTCCAGCATGGTTCTGTGTCTTTCTTCACTGGCGCGAAGGGCGGATTCGGTCTGTTTTTGTTCGGTAATATCCCTTAAAACGATGAGCCAGCCGTTCTGCTTCCCCTTGGGGAGCCGTAAAGGAGAGATCCTTAAATGCCATTGCCTGATATTATCATTTATCTTAAGGTCAGTCTCAATCTCAACAGCGGTTTTTTCCCGGTGGGTGTCTACAAGGGTGAAAAGACCGGGAAATAATTCTTGTGCCGCATCCTGGCCCGGTGTAAAAGTTTTGAGGGCAAAGATATTTGAGCTGGCCTTGTTGATCTCCATGACCCTGTCGTTCATATCCAGAACGATTACAGGATCCCCCATGCCGTCCATTACGGCTTCATGGGCAAGGGGAATCAGATTTAACAACTGATACCGCAGAAGGCCCCAGGCAAATAAAATTCCGCTGATCATAAAGGAAAATGGGGTCAGATCCAGGTAGCGTAGCGGTTGAAAACCGAACAGGTAGGATACATTGCACAGCCAGGGAACCAGAATACCCGATAAAAGAAGGGTCAGCTGTTTTCGGTAATTGCCACTGGACGGTACAAATGCTTTTACCAGGACCAGGGTCGCCCAGAAGAGCAACCCGTAGGAAAAAGTCACATACCCCCAGAAACCGCTTGCCCGCTTGTACATGACCACCTGGAAGATGGCATTTGATTCCAGCCAGGCCTGCTGCCACATTATGCCGTGGAATTCATTGGTTGCGGCCAGAAAGATGGTCAGAACCGGGACCAGCAAGAAAATATAATTAAGTTGCTTTTCCAGAGGATAGGTTCTTCCGGTGGCACTGCAAATGAATTTAAAAATCAGAACACCCACCCAGGCGGCACCGATATATTCAATCCGGACCCACCAGAGTTTTAAGAAAAGGTCCGGGCTTAAAAATTCCATCCCATACGCAATGGACCAGACGGAGACACCTGCCATGAGCAGCAAAAGCTGCCGGGCGCCGGTTTTACCGCGGTAGGGGGCCAGGTAGATGGCAATGGCGGCGCTGATCATCCCGGAAATCAGGGAAGAAAAGCCGTATAATTGGGTCCAGGTCATGGATTTTATATTACAATAGTTGGGGGCTAATGCAAAACACCTTTTTTAATGGGAAAAATTATTTTAGTTTCACCGGAAGCATTCCAAACCCATCCTTATTCTTGATTTATGTCACTGCCATGTCTATAGTAAAAGTCATCTGTGAGAAAATTATAGGCAATCTGGGTATCATCCACAGATCCGTCTTGTCTGAAAGGAGCTTGCCATGGATAAATCAATGAGTGTTCACGTTAGACAAAGCCATGTCCGGGAAGAACCATCGTTTCTTGGCAGAATTCTGGCCCGGCTGTCCTATGGGGACAGGGTTTTTGTTTTGAATGACAAAACAGACTGGTTCGATGTCAGGGTTGAAGGCACAGGCACCCGGGGGTTTATGCACACCTCCGCCCTTTCCGCAAAAAAGGTGATTTTAAATCCAGGAGAACAGACGGTGGAAAAGACCGCCACCCGCGACGAATTCGCCCTGGCGGGAAAAGGGTTCAATGAAAGTGTGGAAGGCCGTTTCCGGGCGGAGAATCCCCATTTGAATTTTGGCGGCATTGATCGAATGGAAGCGTACGGGGTGTCTGAGGACCAAATGCGGCAATTTCTTTTTGCAGGCAAGGTGATGCCCAGGGGAGGAACCCTATGAAAGAGACCACCCGGAGAGATTTTCTAACCGCAGCCGGAGCCTGTGCCGCCGCCGGACTCTTGCTCGCCGGCTGTAAAACCATGGAGGCGGTAACCCAGATAATGGAAGTGGCATCCGTGGACACCGGCCCCGTCACTTCCTCCCAGGTTCAGTCCGCAGTCAAGGTGGGTCAGGCGGTTGCAAAAACCTTTGAAAGCTTTACACCGGAGCAGGAGTACTATATCGGCCGTACCGTCGGGGCCATGGTGCTGGAAAAATATCCCCCCTTTAATCAGACAATTGCCAATACCTATATAAACATGTTGGGACAGACCCTTGCCGCCGCATCGGACAGGCCGGACACCTTTGGGGGATACCGATTCCAGATCCAGGATTCCGATGAGATCAATGCCTTTGCCGCCCCGGGCGGATTTATCTTTGTTACCCGGGGTCTTATCCGGTGCTGCAAGGATGAAGATGCCCTGGCCGCTGTCCTGGCCCATGAAATCGGCCATGTCCAGGAAAAACACGGTCTGGGGGCCATCAAACAATCCAGAATCACTTCGGCCTTTACCTCCATTGGCCTTGAAGGTGCCAGGCAGTTCGGGGGAAAAGAACTTGCAGCGCTGACCCAGACCTTTGGGGAGAGCATCACGGATATTACCCAAACCCTTATCGTAAAAGGTTATTCCAGAACATTGGAAAGCCAGGCAGACCTTGCGGCGGCAGAGATTCTTACCCGTGTGGGCTACTCCCCCCAGGGGCTGCTTGAAATGCTGACCCAGATGCAGACCCGCATCAAACCGGGATCCCTGGATTTTGCCAGGACCCATCCGTCTCCTTTGGACAGGATAAAGGCCCTGGAACCTGTGATCGGCAAATTCATCCCCTATTCCCAGCCCAGGGCCCGGCTGGAAAGGTTTATCAAGTATATTGCCCGGGCTTAAATCGGGCATGGACGGCAAAGGGCTCAAAAGAATGGTCCGGGGGGGGCTGCTTGGACTGGCCGCCCTGGCCATTTCCCTGGTGTTTCACTGGGCCGGTTGGCTTTCTGCCATTGAAAACAAAACCTGGGACTTCCGGGCATCCGTTCTGGCGGATGCCCAAAAGGCGTCCCCGGAAATTGTAATGATTTTGCTGGACCAGAACAGCCTGGACTGGGCCGGAAAAACCCTGGGCCTGACCTGGCCCTGGCCCAGGGAAATCTATGGTATCCTGGTGGATTTCTGCAAGCGCCGGGGAGCCAGGGGCCTGGCCTTTGATGTGATCTATTCCGAGCCCTCCCCATACGGGGTGGCGGACGATAGGCTGTTCGCGGATGCCCTTTCCCGGTTCGGCCATGTGGCCAATGCCGCAGTTCTGGGCAATTCTTCGGGCACTCAAACCCATTGGCCTGGAACCATTCCCAGGCCCGGGTTCAGGGTGGAGAATCTGAAATCCCGGTCTGGCCAAATCCAAAATTATGGCCCGACATTTTCCAGGATCACCCTGCCCATTCCGGAAATTGCTGAAAACAGTCGCATACTCTGTAATGTGAATCTGGCCCCGGATACAGATGGCATCTACCGGAAAATACCGGTTTTCAGTCTGTTTGACAAACACGCCGTTCCCGGCATGGGTCTGGGACTGTTTTTGTCAGCCCATCCCGGAACACAGGGGATCATGACCTCCGAGGGATTGAGGCTCAATGACTATACCATTCCCCTGGACCGCCAGGGCAGAACCATTCTCCGGTACAGAGGCCCGTCGGGCACCCATACAATCGTTTCCGCAGCCTGGGTGCTGCAGTCGGAAATTTCGTTCCGATCAGGGAAGGAACAAGGGAACGGTGAAAGGACCTCCTTCAAGGATAAATATGTGTTTTTCGGGTTTTCCGCCCCCGGGCTGTTTGATATCCACGCATCTCCCATTGACAGTCAGTGTCCCGGGGTGGAGATCCATGCCACCTTTCTGGACAACCTTCTGTCCCGGGATTTTATCAAGGCTGTTCCTTTTCCCCTGGTGCTGGCCTCGGCTTTTTCTCTGGCCGTTTCCTGCGGTATGCTTAGCGCCTTTTACATCCGGGTCCGGCCCTTGGTCGCCATCGGCATTGGATATGTGATGGTTCCTTTGGTATGCGGTCTGCTGGCCTATGGCATGGGGTTCTGGCTGCCAGTGGCAATTTTGGAATCAAGCATTGTGCTGACCATTTCCTTTGTCTGGGTTATCAATTACGCTGTGGAAGGTCGTCAGCGGCGGTTCATTAAAACCGCTTTTCACCATTACCTGAGCCCTGAGGTCATAGACCAGATCATCCAGAACCCTGATAGGCTGCGCCTGGGCGGGGAGCGCAGGATATTGTCTATTTTTTTCAGCGACCTGGAGGGGTTTACCAGCCTTTCGGAAAGTATGGAACCCGAAGCATTGACTGAATTTTTAAACCAATACCTGACGGCCATGACCGATATTATTCACCAGGAGGGCGGGACCATTGACAAGTATGAGGGGGATGCCATCATTGCCTTCTGGAATGCCCCCCTGGAAACCTGCGACCATGCTATCAAATGCGTCCGGGCCGCCCTGGGCTGTCAGGAGAAGCTGACCCGGATGCAGCCTTATTTCAGAGAGCAGGTGGGCCGGGACATTTTTATGCGCATCGGCATGAATACGGGTCTTGCCGTGGTGGGAAACCTGGGGTCCGACACCCGGTTTGACTATACCATGATCGGGGATGCCGTGAACCTTGCGGCCCGGTTGGAGTCGGCCAACAAGCAGTTCGGCACCCATACCATGGTGTCCGAAGCCACCCATGCCCTTGTCGCATCTGAATTTTCCTTCAGGGAACTGGGCAAAATCGGGGTCAAGGGCCGCCGCCAGGCGGTCCGGGTCTATGAACCCATGTTCCCAGAGGTCTATGAGGCCAATCTGCAGGTATACGCATCCTTTGCACGGGGATTGGCATTGTATTATGAGGGCCGGTTTGAGGCCGCAGAAGCGCTTTTTTTATCCCTTGCCGACAAGGACCCGGCTGCCGGGGCCTATGTCGCCATCTGCCAAACCTATGGGGCAGCGCCTCCCCTGGACTGGGACGGGTGCTGGGTGATGACCCAAAAGTGATCCAATGCCCCCAAAAAAATCCAGGGTTCAGATCTGCCGGATAAATTTTTTAAGCCGGTGGAATTCTTTTTCCAGATCTTGCAACAGGCATGGCAAATCCAGGCTTTGTCGCTTTTTGCCAGCTGTTTCAATGGCGGAAGCGATTTTGCACAGATCCAGCGCCACGAGGTTGGCAGCTCCGCCCTTAACGGCATGGGACAGCTCCCGGAGGGTTTGAAAATCCTTTGTCTTTTCTGCTGTGACCATGGCCGGGATTCTGGTTTCAAGAGTCGTTAGAAAGTCTTCCATGACTTCCAGGAAAAAGGGTTTGTCATTTTCAAATTCAACCAGGGCTTTTTGAAGATCAAGGGGTGTTTCAGGCATGATAAGGCCGTCTTCCGTTTGTGGTAAATGCTCGCCGGAGTCCGGTACTCGGCCGGGGAGCGGAGTGTTTTCTGCAGCATAGGGGCCCACCAGGGAAAGAAAGGTCTTTTTTTTCATGGGCTTGGTTATGAAATCATCCATGTCTGCGGCCAGGCATTTTTCCCGATAGCCTTTCATGGCATGGGCGGTCATGGCAACAATGGGGGTGCGATACCACAGGTGCTCCTTGCCGGGGTTGTTCAGGACAAAGGTTTGTCTTGATTTTTTTTCGTGCTCCCGGATGAGACGGGTGGCTTCATAGCCATCCATCAACGGCATCTGAATGTCCATGAGAATGAGGTGGAATCGACTGGTTTTGAACATTTCAACGGCTTTCTGCCCATTTTCCGCCAGGCTGACCTGGCATCCTAAACCGGTTAAAAGTTTGATGGCCACCTGCTGGTTTGTGGGATAATCTTCCACCAATAGAATTTGTATTTTTTCCCGGCCTAAGGGAGGAAGCCCAGGTTCTGTGGCAGGGACCCACAGTTTAGAATCAGACCGGGTGTTTTCGGAAAGATTTTCCATGAAACAAGCTGTAAACCAGAATGTGGAGCCGGTATAGGGACGGCTTTCCAATCCGATTTCTCCACCCATCATCTGGACCAGGTGTTTTGAGATGGTAGTGCCAAGCCCTGTACCGCCATATTTTCGGGTGGTGGATCCGTCTGCCTGGGCAAAGCTTTCAAAGATGGTTTTCTGTTTTTCCTCCGGAATGCCGATGCCGGTGTCTTGTACAAAAAACTGCAGTTCGACCCGGTTGTTTTCCTGTTTTAAGGTTTCGACCCAGATGGAGATTTCTCCCCTGTGGGTGAATTTTATGGCATTGTGGATCAGGTTGACGAGAATCTGCCGCAGCCGTACCGGGTCTCCGATCAATCGCTCCGGGATATCAGGGGGAAAAGAGGAAACAAAGGCCAGTTGCTTTTTCCGGGCCGAAATGGCAAAGGTGGTGGACAGCTCTTCAAACAAAAGTCTTAGATTGAACGGCGCAAGTTCCAGTTCCAGTTTCCCGGCTTCGATTTTTGAAAAATCCAGGATGGAGTTGATGATCTCCAATAGGGAGTTGGCTTCCTTATCAATGGTGGTGACCAGGTTTAGCTGGTCTGGGTCAAGGGCCGTGTCCAAAATGAGTTCTGCCATACCAATGATCCCGTTCATGGGGGTGCGGATTTCGTGGCTCATATTGGCCAAGAATTCGCTTTTTGCCTTTGTTGCGGACTCTGCAAGGACCTTGGCATGCTGGAGCTGCTCTTCGGCTCTTTTCCGTTCCGTGATATTGGTAATGGTGCCTTCGATTCCCAGGGCGTTGCCATGGGAATCGGTATAAAATTTGCTGCTGGACATGACGGGAACGGGTGTGTCGTCCCGGGTCACCAGGGTCAGTTCAAAATTACTGACCCGGCCCTTTTTTTTCAGCGTCTTTAAAAAACGGGCGTAATGGGGGCTGTTTTTATAGAAAAGGGTTCCGATATTATTTCCCAGAATGACGGCGTCGGGGTCATATCCCAAAAGCCGAAGCCCCGACGGGCTTATCATGGTGAGGTTCTGATCAATATCGGTTCTGTAGAAAACATCCTGCATATTTTCAATCATCCCCCGATATTTTTCCTCGCTGTATTGTAATTTCTTTTCCGCATGTTTTCGTTGGGTAATATCCCGGATGACTGCCTGGAGCATTTTTTTTCCATTCAGCTCCATGACGGATAACAATACGTCGGCCGGAAATGTTTTTTGGGTTCTAACATTTTTGTGGATCCACTCAAAATTGGCCCTACCGTTTTGGTAGGCTTCTTTTAGTTTTTCACCGGCCAAATCTTCTGATTTTTGGCCGTTTCCCTGCATTTCCGGAGAAAAATTCCAGATCTGGAAGGAGCAGAATTCTTCCTTTGTCTGACACCCGAAGATGGTCAGGGCTGCCTGGTTGCAGTCAAAACAAACAGTTTTATCCAGCAGGACAACTGCGTCGGAACTGGATTCAAACAGGGTTTTGTATTTTGTTTCCGTCTGTTTGCGTTCTGCAATCTCTTCTTTAAGGGCCCGGGTTCTTTGTTCAACCTGTCTGCCCAGGACATCCCTGTGTTCTTTCAGTTCGTTTTCAAGCCGGTTCCTGTCGGTAATATCCCGGATATTGCTGATCCATGCAGGCCGTCCCTGGTATTCGGTTACATCGCTCCTGACTTCCACATCAATGGTTTTACCGTGTTTGGTGATGTGGGTATAGCGATGGGTCTGAATTTTTTCTGTGTCATGGATGTTTTGGTTGACCTTTCCCCGTTCTTCCTCCGGATGCAGATCGTGGGGGGTCATGGTTTTGAGTTCATCCCTGGTATACCCGTATACCGTTAAGAATGCCCGATTGCAGTCAATGATATGGAGATCTTCCTGATCGAAGACCATTATGGGGTCGGCAATATGATGGAAAAGGCCCTTGTATTTTTTTTCTATTTTCTTGCGCTCGGCAAAGGTCTGATCCATATCTGTTTTCAGAACGGTAAGGGCATCAAAAACAAGTTTAAAGGGGTGGGAATCCGGAATGTCCTCCACCGGAATTCCCTCTTTGTCCCAGTTGATGGAGCCAATATAGTTCAGAATTTCTTGGGCCTGGGCCCGGGATTTGTTCTGGAAAGAAAAATTTTTCATCAACCCATGGAAAAAAGAAGTGTATTTTGATTTTTGATTCTGGATTTCCAATGCCCTTTGAATGGCGTCTTTGTAGTTGGTAACGGCAAGCATGGGAATGGCAGATTTTTTTAGGCGTGTCCCGACATTGTACATCCATTTGATGTGGGTGGGCACATTATAGACAAAATGCCCCTTTAGAAATCCCTGTTCTATTTTTTCATGTAATAGCGCCAACACCTTGATCCGGGTTCTTTTGGAAGGAATATTGGTCACCCGGCTGTAATCGGAAATTTCAATAAAATCGCGACCGGATAGACCCGTTGCCTCCAAAAACTGGTCATAGGTTTTAATCAACGCCAGGGTGCCTTCGTAACTGATTTTTCCTTTGGGATAGGAACTTAAAATATTGTTATTGATCAGATGAAAGGAGACCGAATACTCCCGGGTCAGTTGGATATCGATCCATTGGTGACTGGTGTGGATCATGACCCCGGTTTCAGAACAGCGGGTCTGGGCAAAATCATCGGGCAGATCTGGTTTTGGTATCGGTTTCATATAGCGGTTTCCTGAAATTGGTTTAGGAAGCGGGTACCCATGATCTCTATAAATTAACCCATCCCGGGGATATTTGCACGGATATTTTTGCTTTTAAATTTGTCTGCCGGATGGTATGGATACCTTTTTTAAAAAAACAGATACTATAAATATTAGCATTCCGGAGAATAAAAAAATGCCCAAGGCCTGTGATTTGAAAAAAGGGAACGTTGTGGAGATCAACAATGAAGCTTACATGGTCAAACATATCGATGTGAGATCTCCTTCGGCAAGGGGTGCTGTAACCCTTTACAAGATCCGATTCAACAGCATTAAGACCAAACAAAAATACGAAGAGACCTACAAGGGAAATGATATGCTAAATGAGGTGGCCCTCCTGAGAAGGCCCGTCCAATATCTATATCCCGACGGGGCTCTCCATGTATTCATGGACAGCCAGGAGTATTCCCAGTACATGATTGAAGGGGATGCAATCGAAGATGAACTCGCCTGGCTCACAGATGGTATGGAAGGCCTTGTTGCACTTATCATCGATGAAAATATGGTTTCCATTGAGATTCCAACGGCCCTTGTTTTTGAAATCGATAAAACAGCTCCCGGCATCAAGGGGGCAAGTGCATCGGCAAGGACCAAGCCTGCAACCCTTTCAAATGGTATTGAGATTCAGATTCCGGAATATCTTGAGGCCGGGGAGAGGGTCAAGGTCAATACCGAAACAAGAAAATTCATGTCCAAGGCCTGATCAGGGAAGGATCCTGCAAATAGTGAAAACAAAGTGTTCAGGCCTGAGAAACGGCGATAAACCCAGAGACTACTCGAGAAGCCAGGATTCGTGGTTATAGATGGTGAGCAGCACAGGATGAAGGAGGGTGTTGATTTCGGTTCGGTCCGTTTCCAGCAGGCCCTTGCCGAAAACCAATTGGCTTCTGAAAACGTCCGGGGTCAAGAAGCGGGTCTGGACGGAAAAGTTCAGGCCGGCAATCTTGTCCATAAGTTTGGGGGTTTGTACGGCCGGGTTCCAGGCCAGGTACCAGCCCCAGTCTCCGAAGCTGGGCACATTCTCATGGAAGGGGAGAATGGAAAACCCTGCGCTTTCCAGGGTGCGGCCGATGCACAGAAAACTTTCCTTTGCCATGTAAGGGGAGGTGGACTGGACAACCATGATCCCGGTTTGGGACAAACGCTGTTTGATTTTTTTGTAGAATTCACGTGTGTAGAGTTTCGCAAGCTCGGGGCTGGAGGGGTCGGGCATGTCCACGATGATCACATTCCAGAATCCCGGGATT
>JAHIVS010000064.1 GCA_018816605.1 Pseudomonadota bacterium | reverse complement strand
GTGGGAGATATGGGTCCCTTCGGGTTTCCAGTAATTAACGTAAAAATAGTTCTGGGTGGAAGGGGAAAAAAAGGATTGGGGAATTTTGGTAAACCCGAACATGGCCACCAGGAGCAGCGCCAGGGTCAGCATCACGGTCAGGAAACGGAACCTGAGAATGGTGGAAAGCAGACGCCGATACCCCCGGTAGAAAAATTTATCATAGGGATCTTTCCGGGTCTTGTGGTCCGGTGTTCGAAGAAACCAGACGCAGAACAAAGGGGTAAGGGTAACGGCGGTCACCCAGCTCAGGGTCAGGGACAGGGCCACGACATTGAACAGGGACCGGCAGAATTCTCCGACATTGCCCTGGGAAAACCCAATGGCGGTAAAGGCAAGAACGGCAACAATGGTTGCTCCCAGCAGAGGCCAGCCATTTTCCCGAACCACCTGGACGGCTGCCGTTCTTTTATCCTCCCCTTTTTCCATGCGGATCAGGATACCGTCAACCACAACAATAGCATTGTCCACAAGCATACCCAGGGCCAGGATCAGCGCCCCCAGTGATATTTTTTGAAGGTCAATCCCCATGAGGGCCATGCCGATAAAAGTGGCCAGTATGGTCAGAAGAAGAACCGCTCCGATGAGCAGGCCGCTCCGCCATCCCATGAACAGCATGAGCAGGACAATGACAATGACCACAGCCTCGGCCAGATTTAAAAGAAAGGCATTGACGGAAGTGGTCACCACCCGGCTCTGGTAGTAGATGACCTCCAGATTCATTCCCTGGGGCTGTTTTTCCTTGAGTTCTTGAAGTTTTTTTTCAACGGAATTGCCCATGGTAATCACGTTGCCCTTGGCAACCGTGGAAATACCAATACCCATGGCGGATTTCCCGTTAAACCGCATGATATTCCGGGGGGGATCCACATAGTCCCTGTATATGGTGGCGATTTCCCCCAGACGGACCAGGCCGCCGGACCGACTGGGGATCCAGAGGTCTGAAATCTTCTGCTCGCTTGTAAATTCTCCGGTGGGAGTGATCCTTAAATACTGGGTGTCCACATCCACGGTCCCGCTTTGCTCGACCACATTCTGCAATTGCAGGGTTCTTTTGATTTCATCAAAGGAAATCCCAAGTTCACTGATCTTGGCCCGTTTGAATTCAATAAAAACGGCTTCTTGCTTGGTTCCCCAGAAATCCACTTTGGCCACATCCTGGCACAGCAGCAGTTCTTTTTTCAGGTATTGGGCATAATCCTTAAGATCTGCATGGGAATAACCGGCCCCGGTAAGGGCAAAGAACACCCCGTATACGTCCCCGAAATCGTCATTGACCACCGAACGGCCGGCACCCGGTGGGAGATTTCCCTGTACATCGTTGATCTTTCTTCGGAGTTCGTCCCAGATCTGGGGCAGTTCCCGGGTTGTGAAAAAATCCTTCATATCCACATAGACATAGGATATGCCCGCCTGGGAGCTGGAGTAGATCTCCTTGACCTGGCCCATGGATTTAATGCTTTCCTCTATGACATCTGTCACCTCTTCTTCTACCTCAAGAGAACTGGCCCCTGGATAGGGGGTGACCACCAGGGCCGTTTTAATAATAAATGTGGGATCTTCCAACCGGCCGAGATTCTGGAACGCCAGGATTCCTATCCCGACAATCATGACGGCAAGCACCCCCATGAGGGTGGATTTTTCCAGGGCAAATTTGGCTATATTCATGGGTTATCCTATTTGAGTTAATTGATTTTGTCCGTATTACTTTTGATGACATAGGAAAGGGCGCTGCCCTGGGTTATGAAATCCATTCCTTCCGTGACAATCAGCTCGTTTCCCTCTAATCCGCTTTCCACAATCACCCGGGATCTGCCTATGAAATTGCCGGGAACAACTTTTTTTTTCGAGGCAGTGGCGGTTTCCCGGTTAAAGATCCAAAGGGAGGAAGCCCCGGAATTGTCCGTGACCACAGCCTTGGCAGGAACGGTAATCACCCGGGTTTTGTCCCCGGCATCGGACCAGGTAATTTCTGCGGTCATGCCGGGTAAGATCAACGCCTTGTCCGGACAGGGCATGACATAGGTAACCTCATAGGTTTTGCTGGTGGCGTCCGCCACGGTATTCCACTCTTTAAGCCTGGCGCTGAAATTTTGATCCCCAAGGGAAGGGAAGGCTACACCGGCGGGGATTCCGGCTTTAAGGGGATGCTTTACCATCTCGTTTTCCGGCACATTGACATGGATTTCCAGAACAGAGATGTCGTGGAGGGAAATGACCACCCGGCCCGGGGAGACCATTTCAAAATTTTCAATCATCTGGGTGGTAATAATCGCGTCATAGGGTGCTTTTAAAGTCGTATATTCAAGCTGGTGGCGTGCCACTGCCAATTGGGCCTTGATCTGATTCAGGGAGGAGGCCGCTATCTTTTCGGAATTTCTGGCATGGTCAAAATCCGCCTTTGCAATCACCTTTTGATCAAACAGCTGCTGGTTCCTTGAAAAATCAAACCGGGCCGTTTCCAGCTGGGACACGGCACCTGACAATTGGGCCTCCAATATATTGATATTGTCCATGAAATCCTGGGGATCTATCTGCATGAGAATCTCCCCTTTTTTCACCCGATCACCGGGTTTAACATTGACCCGGATCAGGGGGCCGCCCACGCGAAAGGCTAGCCCGGCGGTTTTGCAGGCCTGGACCGTGCCGGGATAGGAACGGCTTTTGTGAACGGGTTCAAACGAGACCTGTTCCAGGGCAACGGCCCGGGGAGGGGATACGGCCCGGGGAGGGGATACGGCCCGGGGAGGGGATACGGGATCAGGGGAAACCACGGCAGGTTCTGCAGGTGAGGAGTCACAGTTGCCCTCCCCCGACCCGAACAACAGTCCCCAGGATATTAGGATCAGCGTAATAATGACGATGCCGGCTATGGATTTTTTCATAAGTTTCTTTCCTTGATAAAAATTAATGTGCGGAGTGAACGATCCCTCCTCACATTGGAGTAAATGACAAATATTCATAAACTATCTATAACTTCACGGCATCCCAGGACGACACCACCAATTTGTCCACCGCTTTTTGATCGGCAATAATATATCCGGTAAAATGCTCATTGAGCACAAAAAGAAGGGGACCCAGGGCAAGCGCAATCAAAAGCTCATTGTCCATATCCTTTATGAGCTGCTGGTTTTTTAAAAAATGGAAAAACTCTTCAAACAGCATAAAATCTTCACCGATTCTCTTTTGTTTCATACCAAAGGGCGAATTGTAAAATTGTTCAAAAAATTTATTGTGGGATTTGTTATTCAGCAGGTATTGGTACATATTTGTAAACAGCCTGATAAAACGATCCCGGGCCGGCAGATTTTTATCATCTGTTTTAAAAACCGACTCCATCAGGTCATCCCTGACATAGTGATGGGCTTCCTCGATCAATTTTTCCTTATTAGCAAAGTACCGGTAGATGGTTCCCACCCCCACCCCGGCTCTTTTGGATATCAAAGATGTCGGGCTGTTGTGGAATCCGTTTTCCGCAATCAGCTCAATGGCTGCCTTTATTATTTTTTCTGGTTTTTCATTCATTTTCTGCTCCTGCCCATTCTTTTGATTCCGGAGTGATCGTTCATTCCTTTACAATGTAAACGAAAAATTCTTTTTGTCAAGCTGATAAAATAACCCCGGCAATTCTAATTATGGAATTTGATTTGCTACAAACCAATCTGATCCTACCCCAATATTGTAGACGATCAGTCAATGTCATTAACTTAACGGGTTGGTTGATATCCATAATGGAAACGACCGCTCCGATTATTAAAATTTCTTGGGAATTTGCGTCCTGGCCTTATCGGTTCAATTGTTTTTACAATAATAGCTTGAATGTCTGAAATCAGTTTGCAAAGCACTTCTGAGGATCTTAGAAACAAAAGAGGGATGACATCCTTCACCTTTGAAAGAGTCTGTGCAAAATTTCTCTGGTATCGATAAACGCTGTTTCCTGTATTTGTATCGATTATGGATCGGGTAGGATAAACCAAAGCCGATGTTAAATTTTTTGAAAAAACTTTTGCATGAAAATCCTGGTAGACGGAAAGGACTGATTTACCAGAAAAATTTTCTATCTCTATCCATTGTTTCATGGTCTTATAATCTTCTTCCACTGGCCATCTCAAATGATAGAGTTCGGCAAATTGTTCATATGGATATATTTGGGTATCAAGCAGGGACGTGATCAAAATCTCAGCTTCACCAGTATCAAGTTCAACTCTGATCAGTCTCAATTTTAACGGTTTAGGGTCAAGCCCCATTTCTTTGCATTGTTTCTTTGAACTTGGGAATGCGGGCAGTGATATGATTTTCTCTGTTTTACCGGAATTGTAAAATTGGCGAACTATTTTCCATCTTTTTCGTTGAATCCGGGCACAAAAAT
>JAHIVS010000729.1 GCA_018816605.1 Pseudomonadota bacterium | reverse complement strand
TGCGCATTCCGGTGAAAACGGCCACCGATTCCGATTGATGGCGGCCAGTTAAGGGTGAAACAGAACTGGTAAGAAGATTATAAATCAAGTGGCCGACATGAGTGTGGATGAACGGAGTCGTCTCTGTGATTCACCGGTTAATTGGAGGCGATAAGCATTATTAACCAACCGGTCAAGGATGGCGTCAGCCAAAGTGGGGTCAGGAATACGTTCGTGCCACGCATCGATTGGGATTTGAGTCACCACCATGGTAGAAGATCGTCCATAGCGATCATCCAAAATATCGAGTAAGTCCTGAGATTGAACAAGAGATAAAGCATCCCGCATCCAGTCGTCAAAGATAATCAGATCAAAACGAGCCAGAGCAGCCAGCAGCTTGGGATAAGAACCATCTGCATGAGCCAGCCGCAAATCCTGTAGGAAGCGAGGAGTTCTGAAATAACGGACAGAAAAATCATTTCGGCAGGAAGCATGTCCGAGTGCGCAACTCAGGAATGTTTTTCCAGCACCGGTTGGACCAGAGATAATAACATTGAGTTTATTGGTGATCCATCCGCCATGAGATAATTCCAATACTTGGTGCTTATCCACGCCTCTCATAGGAGAAAAATCAAAATCTTCCAAAGCTGCGTCCAGATGGAAATGAGCTTTCTTCAAATACCGGTTCAAACGACTACTGTCTCTTTGGAGTAGTTCCAGATCAACCAGGATTGAAAGCCGTTCATCAAAAGAAAGATCACTGTATTTGGGATTGGTTATTTGTTCCTCAATACCTTTGCGAAAAGCAGGTAGATGAAGCTGGGTCAGTTTATCCATCAAAGGTTGCAATAACATTTTTCAATTCTCCTTTAGTTGTAATAATCTTTGCCACGCACATTGTTGTGGGGTGCCATGAACGATATTTGTGTCATATCCTCCAAACTTGTCAGTTGATCAAGATGATTCTCCAATATGTTTTTTATTCCTCTATAACTGTGAATTTCATTCGCAAATGCATAACGGCAGGCGGATTCCAATCTCTCAACAGAGTATTTTCTGGCAAACCCTAATATTCCAAGACAGGCACGAAAAGCCTGTTCCGGATGTTGTCTGGAATCCAGTTCCATTTGCACAACTTTGGCTGTTTCGGGACCAATCTTCTCCGCCCAACGAATAAACCGTTCGGGAGACCACTCGCTGTAAAAACGATGGTCTGAGGGCATGTGTTCTTTTATGGTGAAGTGCCTGCCTTGTTCATGAGAGCGGGGATGCAAAGCCACTCTCTGCCCATTGTGAAATATCTCTATCGCTCTTTGAGTGGCTCGTATTAGCACTTCAGCGGGATATAAATGGCAGGGAACAGAGTAATAGACATCATCATATTCAACATGATAATCAATGCTGATCTTGGCTTTTTTCCATAAGGCAAATTCATAAGGCGTGGTGGGTAAAGGTTTGAGTGCTGGTTTATCTACCAGATCGAACAATTCTTTGCGGCTTTTTCCTAAATGTTCCATCTTGCGATTATTGAGGTCTTTCAATAATTCACGGATTGCCTTATTCAGTTCGAACAGACTAAAAAATCTTTGGTTGCGTAATCTGGCCAGTATCCAGCGTTCCACATTTTGGACTCCCACCTCGGCCTTGGACTTGTCTCTTGGCATTCTCACCCTTGCCGGGATAACTGCAACTCCATAATGCTCTGCCATTTCTTGATAGGTCTGGTTGATCTCCGGATCATATCGGCTGGGATGATTAACAGCAGCTCGTAAATTATCTGGAACCACTACTTCGGTAACGCCTTCAAGGAACTCATAAGCGCGAACATGTCCACCAATCCAATTCGGTAAGTCTTGATGCCATTGTGCTTCTGCATATGTGTAGCTTGATGCTCCCAGAACGGCCACGAAGATCTCGGCTTCTTGTATTTCTCCTGTTTTTGGATCAATCACTGAAACTTTTTGCCCCGCATAATCCACAAACAGCTTTTCCCCAGCCTTATGGTTCATTCTCATGGTGGGTTTAAACTTTCCGGACCACTCTCGATACAACTGGCAAAACTGGCTATACCCGTATCCTTGTGGATGGTTTTCCAGGTATTCCATCCACAATAAGCGCAAGGTAACTCCCTTTTTACGTAGTTCCAGGTGGATTACTTGCCAGTCTGGTATATAAGCTGCTTTTGGATTGAGTTGTATTGTTCTGGGGAAAAGACGTTCATAAAGTTGGTTGTCTGTGATCTCTTCTGATAGGGGCCACTTCAACCCTGCTGCTTCTGCTCGTTTGACATATTCACTTACTGTACTGCGTGATATTCGGCAGCTGCGGGCGATGGATCGCTCGCTGATCTGGCACTCCCATTTCAGACGAAGTACTTCTTTGATTTTTCGCACGGTTAACCTTTCCTGTGACATTGTTCTCCTCCTTCTCCCGGAAGATTAAGATGCCACATTTTTCAAAGATTAACCAGTTCTGTTTTGATTCCCTATTATTATTTCGGATTCCGATTGATGTCGGCCACTGTTTCCGATTTATTTCAAAAAGTGGCTGCCATGGCCCGGAATTGGTGGCCGACATGCTCCGGATTGGGTGGCCGCCATGGTTCGGAATCAATGGCCGTCTTGCTCCGGATTATGCA
>JAHIVS010000501.1 GCA_018816605.1 Pseudomonadota bacterium | reverse complement strand
GATAAACTGGGGTGCAAGGTGTTCGTCAATACCGAATGCGGCCATTCGGTCTTTGCAGTCTGGTCCGGCCTGCAGCGCTTTAATATTCCCCACACGTTTGAATTTAAAAGCATTGTCGAATACTATGCCCAATGGATTAAAGAAGGCAAGCTGCCGGTCAACTCCGACTGGAATGAAACCAATATCAAGTTCACGGTCCAGGACCCCTGCAATGTGGTCCGAAAATCCCTGGGCGATCGGTTTGCCGATGACCTGCGCTATGTGGTCCAGCAGGTTGTCGGAGAAGACAATCTGGTGGAGATGACCCCCAATAAATCCAATAACTATTGCTGCGGCGGCGGCGGCGGCGCCCTCCAGGCTGGCTATACAGAGGAACGGCGGCAATACGGCCGGACAAAATTTGATCAGATCATGGCCACCGGCGCCGCCTATGTGGTCACCCCCTGTCACAATTGTCATGCCCAGATAGAGGACCTGGCCCATCACCACAAGGCCGATTACCACACCGTGCATCTGTGGACCTTGATCTGTCTTTCTTTGGGGATATTGGGCGAAAACGAACGGACCTACCTGGGGCCGGATCTGGCCGCGTATGGGCGCTAGTGTCCTTGGCAAGGGATGCGGACTGTGAGTTGCGTCCTGCCGCTCGGGGGCTCTGGGGCTTAAAGGCTTTGAAGAAGAACAGAACATGGCAACGATTGACAGCGTATTTTATTAGGAGACATTTAATCGGAGATATGGACATGGCAGTGTTTGAACCTAAAATAATCACCTTTCTGTGCAATTGGTGCAGCTATGGAGCTGCTGACCCGGCAGGGGGCAGCCGGTTCCAGTATCCTGCGAACATGAGAAGTATCGGGGTTTCCTGCTCGGGCCGCATTTCAGGGAAAATGATCCTCCGCGCCATCAGAAACGGTGCCGACGGCGTATGGGTGTCGGGCTGCCACCCGGGAGACTGCCGCTACCTTGAAGGAAATTACTCTGCCAGACGCAAATTTGCCCTGATCAAACAATTGCGGGAGCATACCGGGCTTGAGCAGGGACGGCTTCCGTTCTCCTGGATATCCTCGGCCGAAGGCGTGAAAATTGTCGATGTTGCCTGCCGGGTGATCGACGAGATTAAACGGCTGGGCCCTTCAACCCACCTGATCAAAATCCTTTCCGAGGTGGCCGGATGATTTTTCATGCCCAGCCCATAAATCAGCCCATAAAACAGATATCCAAAAAGAGATTGGAACAGGGCAGGGAAGACGGGGTCATTGGATTTCGCCAGGCAAGCTGCGGATACATGACCGAACCCTATAGGGCAAACATAAGTGAAGCGTCCGATGCACTTATGTTTGACGGCAATTGCCGGATGAACCTTGTGACCTGCCGGACCCACAGGAGCGGCAAGGACGGCCCGGTGTTTGTCCTGGCAGAACTGAACCCGACACCCGGGGAATTTTAATAAATATAAAAGGGGGGGGCCCCTGTTTTTAAAGGAGAGACAGATGATTATTGTAAGTGCAACCGCCCAGGAACAGGTCCAGGCGTATTTTGAAGGGAAAGAAGTTCAGCCGGTGAGGATTTTTCTCAACAGCGGCGGATGTGGCGGGCCCAGCCTGGGCATGGCCCTGGATGAAAAACGAGCGGATGATGTCGTGTTCACCCATGGCGGTGTGGCGTATATCATGGAGAAAACCCTCTTTGAAAAAGCATCTCCGGTTAAAGTGGACTATGCAGGTATGGGGTTTAACTTGAGTTCAAGTCTGGAACTGGGCTCGGGCTGCAGCTCCTGCGGCAGTACCGGCTCCTGCTGCGAATAAAGAGAGGGGGAACAATGCCCAGACAGATACAGGTTTATCCCAAACTTGAGCGACAATTGGCTGTCCTTGAGCGAAAGGGGACCACCCGTTCCATTGCCGCACAAAGGGCAAGGCAGATCATTGAGGCCCTGATTCAAGGAGACAGCCCTGCCAGTGCCGGGCTTCTTAAAAGGAAAATAGACAAGCGGGTGAAAAACTGTCTTAAGTTTGACCTTGGTGCAGGGTTCAGATTGATCTGTATCAGTGAAGGGAAAATCATCTATGTCCTGTTTGTCGGCGACCATGACAGCGCGAACAATTGGCTGGACAATTATCGCAAGAAAAAACCCCATAAAACCGAACTTGAAATGAATACCTACAGTGTTGACACCCAATGTGCCCGGTCCGGAACGCCGGCACCCATGGAAGATATGTTTGAGGACCCGGGTTTTCCCCGGGTAACCCAGGAGGAGTTGCGACAGGTTTTTAAGGGGTTGGTCGGCGGGATCAACTAGGATATTGCTTCTGTGGCCGTCTCGTCCGATGCCCTTTCCGGCAATAGGCAGAAGGGGGCCTCTCCTCCAGCGGTTCAATACAAAAAAAGCTGCCGGCAATAAAGGTTGCCGGCAGCCCCAAAAAAAGAAAAGAAGCTGATTCTATATCTTTAGGTTTTTGTAAGGGTTAGCTGGGGAACATGGTGTCCTCAATGTCCACAGCCACGGAGCTTGTGTTCATCAACGCCGCAAACCTGCCCAAGGTAATGGGCAATTGTGTCTCCACATAGAACTGGAGGGATAAGATCATGCCCTGGTAAAAGGGGATGTCTTTCTTTTTGGCCTTTTCAAGCTTCTGGGCAGCCACAGTGGCCCTCCAGAGCAGCATCCATGCCATGGTGGTATCTCCTGTGGCATCCTGGAAGGGATGGGCATTGGCAAAAGCTGCAAGCGCCTTTTCTGACATGGCGGTCTGGCCCATGTGAATGGCAACTTCGGCCAGTTTGTTCATCACCTCTTCTATCTTGACGGCCAGGGATGCAAGTGCGGGGACCCCTTTGGCGGTTGCAACGGTTTTTTGCATTTCACCGAACAGGTCCATGATGGGTTTGCCCTTGTTCAGGCCCAGTTTTCGGCCCAGCAGGTCCATGGCCTGGATACCGTTGGTGCCTTCGTAAATCAGAGTGATGCGGCAGTCGCGTAAAAGCTGGGCCATGGGATATTCTTCGATGAAGCCATATCCTCCGTACACCTGCATCCCCTGGCTGCAGACCTCAAAGGAGCGGTCTGTGACATAGCCTTTGGCAATGGGGGTCAAGACCTCAACAATGCCCTGGTATTTGTCTTTTTCGGCCTGGGTGGGGGCCACTTTTGCCATATCCGAGCAGTACATGACAAAATACAGAAGGGACCGGATGCCTTCCACATTGACCTTCATCATCATGAGCTGGCGTCTGACATCCGGGTGGCGGAAGATGGATACCGATTCGGCATCCGGGTTCATGAATTGGGCAAGGTCCTTGCCCTGAATCCTGTTTCTGGCATAGTCAAGGGCATACATATAGGCGGTTGTGGCACAGGCAAAGCCCTGGAATCCCACCAGAAGACGGGCGGCATTCATCATCAGGAACATGGCTTTCATGCCCTTGTTGGCTTCTCCCAAAAGGGTGCCGATGCAATTACCTTTGGAACCCAGGGACAGGGAACAGGTGCTGTTGCCGTGGATACCCATTTTGTGTTCAATTCCGGTGCAGATGACATCGTTGAATTCCCCGGGGGTGCCGTCGGCATTAACCCTGAATTTGGGAACCAGGAATAGGGAGATCCCCTTGGTGCCGGCAGGCGCCCCTTCAATGCGGGCAAGAACCGGATGGATGATATTTTCGGTCAGGTCATGTTCCCCGCCGGAAATAAATATTTTTTCACCGGTAATCATATAGGTGCCGTCTCCGTTGGGAACAGCTTTGGTGGTCAGGGCCCCCACATCGGAGCCGGCACCCGGTTCGGTGAGCAGCATGGTGCCGGTCCATTTGCCGGTATACATATTTTTCAGGTAGATGTCTTTTTGTTCCTGGGTGCCGAAATGTTCAACCAGGTGGCCGGCTCCCTGGGTCAGTCCCGGGTACATCATAAACGGATAGTTGGCGCCGTTGAAGTATTCGGCAGCAGCAGACGCAACGGTTCTGGGCATCCCCTGACCGCCCCATTGGGGATCTTCCGTGGGCGCCAGCCATTCGCCTTCATTGAACAGATCAAACAGGCGTTTGAAGGATTGGGGGGTGGTGACTTTGCCGTTTTCAAGGGTGCAACCCTGCTCATCCCCTTCCTTGCTGGTCGGCAGCATCTCTTTGACGGCAAAGTTTTTTGCTTCGGAAATGATCAGATCAATGGTTTTTTTATTGAAATCTGCAAAACCTTCATGGAGTTTTGATAAATTTTCTGCCTCTAGCTGCTCGTGCAGCACAAATTCGATATCCCTGCGGTCGGAAATTACCTGTGCCATTTTATAATGCCCTCCTGGTATTAATGTTACTATAATTTTAGGTATGTTGAATTTTTCTTGTGTCTGTTTGTAAATGAACAATCCTTCATTAATATTAATCCATATTAATGGGAGGTCATTCGTTATATGTCACAGAATAAAAGTATCCTTATTTTAATAAAATTAGCTATTTAGATTTTCAATTTTGTTCCAGCTCTTTTCCATTAACCCAATCGTATTAAAATGAATAACAATTCATTACATTAAATTTTTAAATAGTCAACGATTATTTTTAGAAAACCAAATTGGTTTTGCAGACATTGTTTATGAAAGAAAAATAGTGTCTCCAGGCCCAGGGCAAAGCCTTGGGTCCTTCTGGCCGGATCCGTTCTCCTGCCCCAAAAACGGACTTTTAGGACGGAAAAGCCTGTTTCGAGACAGCTGGATATTTGAGAGGGGGTAAAAAATAATGCCAGGGACTTAACGGCGGACGCGCTAGAATATTTGAGAATGAAATTATTATAATTTTTATTGAATCTAAAATTTTTACTTGTTAAAAACTTAAAAAACATAATTTTTTTACCTATTTTTTATTAAAACGGATAATTTCCCATGAGAGTTTTGATAAATAATTTACTTGACCAGATCAACTTTTTTTGGTATTTCAGACTATTTAGCCTGATGCGGTTTTTTATGAAATATTGAAGGGTTGAGATCGCTCTCTTTCAGTATAATTTTAATCTAAGTATGGAGGATAGGATGAAAAAATTAGTTTTATTGGCCTTGAGCCTTTTTTTGGTTATCTCGTTCACCGTTTCTGCCGGTGCAAAGACGCTTAAAGTCGGACTGGATGCAGACCCGGTATCCCTTGACCCCCAGGTTCAGTTGTCCGGCGGGATGCTCCAGTTGTCCCACTGGGTATTTGATCCCCTTGTGCGCTGGACCCAGGAAATGACCTTTGAGCCCCGTCTGGCAACCAAATGGGAACGCCTGGATGAGCTGACAATGCGGTTTACCCTCCGGCAGGGCGTGAAATTTCACAGCGGGAACACCTTTACTGCCAAAGATGTGAAATGGTCCTTTGACCGCATGAGAACCAGTGTCGACTTTAAAGGCCTTCTCGATCCCTTTGAAGGATGCACCATTGTCGATGATTATACAATCGATGTAAAAACCAAAAAACCCTATGCCCTTCTTCTTAATATGGCCACCTATTTCTTTGCCATGGATTCAGAATTTTACACCGGTACCGATGCAAACGGGCAACCCAAGGATGCTGTTTTGAAAATCGGTGAATCCTTTGCCCTGAACAATGCCTCCGGAACCGGTCCTTTCCGGGCAATCAAACGCGAGCTGGGTGTTGTCCTTGAGATGGAACGCTTCGCCGATTACTGGGATACCAAATCTCCTGGTAATGTCACAAAAATCATCCTGACCCCCATCAAGGAAAACGCCACACGGGTGGCAGCCCTTTTGTCCGGGGATGTTGATTTTATTTCTCCGGTTCCTCCCCAGGATTTCAGCCGGGTAGACTCGGATGACAAGGTAAAGCTTGTGAATATTTCCGGCGGCCGGATCATCACCTTCCAGATGAACCAGAACCGGGTTGAGGCTTTCAAGGATGTCCGGGTCCGCCAGGCCATTGTCCATGCCGTCAACAATACCGGTATTGTCAAACAGATCATGAAGGGAACTGCCACGGTTGCAGCCCAGCAGGGACCCAGGGGATATGCCGGTTACAAGGAAACGCTTGTCCCCCGGTATGACCTTGCAAAAGCCAAGATGCTCATGAAGGAAGCAGGATATGAAAAAGGGTTTGAAGTCACCATGATGGCACCCAATGACCGGTATGTGAACGATGCCAAGATTGCCGAGGCCGTTGCCCAGATGCTGGGAAAAATCAATATCAAAGTACACCTGAAAACCATGCCCAAGGCCCAGTACTGGAATGAATTTGATGCAAGGGCTGCTGACATGATGATGATCGGCTGGCATTCAGACACCGAGGATTCAGGTAATTTTTCAGAATTTTTGATGATGTGTGGAAACAAGGAAACCGGAATGGGACAATATAACAGCGGTTATTGCAATCCCAAAGTAGATGAGCTGACCCTTGCGGCCCAGTCTGAAACCAATCTTGAAAAACGGGCAGCCATACTCCAGGAAATCGAGCAGATTCTTTATGACGATGCAGCCTTCGTCCCCCTCCACTGGCAGAATCACTCCTATGGCGCCAAAAAGAATATCCAGGTTAAACCCATTATCAATGTGATGAATTTTCCCTATTTTGGTGACCTGGTCATTGAATAAGTTGCCACAAGGCATTTCGTATTAAACCCTAAACCGCCCTTCCGTGATGAACGCACCCCGGAAGGGCGGTACCTAAATTTGGGAAAATAAAAAAATCACATGTTTGCATTTATCATACGCAGGATCCTCCAGGCCATTGTTGTCATGATGGTCATCAGCCTGGTGGGATTCTCAATAAAAAGTAAGATCGGTGACCCGGTAAGGGATCTGGTCGGCGAGCGGGTGACGCCGGAAGAACGGGCGCAAATCGCCGATAAAATGGGGCTGAACGACCCCTTCTTGATTCAATATACCCGGTTTGTGAAACAGGCCCTGAAAGGGGACCTGGGCAGGTCTTTTATTTACAACAAGCCTGCCCTGGAAGTCATCGTAAGGCATGCGCCGGCAACCATAGAGCTGCTCATCGGGACGGCCCTGATTATTATTTTTGTTTCACTTCCCCTGGGAATTCAATCGGCCTTGCAACCCAGGAGTATTTTATCCCGCTTCACCATGAGTTTTTCAACCCTGGGGGTTTCAATGCCCGTTTTCCTGACGGCCATTCTGCTCATCTATCTGTTTGCCGTGAACTTGCAGATTTTGCCTTCCTATGGGCGGGGAGAAACCGTGGATCTTTTCGGCAATGGGTATTGGAAAACAGGTTTTTTGACCCACGACGGCCGCTTGCACCTGATTTTGCCCTGTCTTTCCCTTTCCTCCATTATGCTGCCACTGTTCATCCGTCTGATCCGGTCTGAAATGATGGAAGTTCTTGAAACCGAGTACATCAAATACGCCTGGGCCAAGGGCCTTTCTCCTGCCAGGATATGGATGGTACATGCCTTTAAAAACACCTTGCTGCCAGTGATAACGGTATTTGGGGTGCAGATGGGTATCACTTTTGCCTTTACCATTTTAACCGAACTGGTTTTTCAATGGCAGGGCATGGGATTTATATTTCTCGAGGCGGTCGAACGGTCGGATATTTCTCTGCTCATTGCCTATCTGGTGGTTGTGGCGGGTGTGTTTGTATTGGTGAATACGGTGGTGGATATAATTTACGGGTTTATTAATCCCACCATTAGAATAGCAGGGACAAGATGAAAACAAAATTACAAAAATTTAAAGAGTCCTATTTTCTATATGCTTTCAGACGGGACAAGGTGGCCATGGCAAGTTTCATTGCCCTGGTGATATTTGTTCTCCTGGCAATCACTGCCCCCTGGATATCTCCCATGAACCCCTATGATTCCCATAATATAGATCTTATGAATTCCGAAATTCCGCCCATGTGGATGGAAGGCGGTTCCCCTGAGTTTATTCTGGGAACGGACAACATGGGCAGGGATATGCTTTCCACCATGTTTTACGGTTTGAGAACTTCTATTATCATTGGCATCGGAGCGGTTTCTCTCCAGGCCTTTATCGGGATTGTGCTGGGGCTGTCCGCCGGATACCTGGGGGGCAAAATTGATGCCATTCTCATGCGGATCGCCGATATCCAGTTTTCCTTTCCCTATCTCATGGTGGCCATTTTCATAGGCGCCGTCTTCCAGCTGATATTCGGTGTGGGCAGTTATGAGCGATTGGCGATTCCCCTTTTGACGCTGATCATCGGACTGTCCAACTGGCCCATGTTTGCCAGGACCATCCGGGCATCGGTCATGGGTGAAAAGAACAAGGAGTATGTGGAAGCTGCCCGGGTGATCGGGTTGCCCAGGTTCACCATCATGTTCCGCCATGTTCTGCCCAATTCCCTGACATCGGTGATGGTAATTTTCACCATCCAGGTGGCCAGTGCCATCCAGAGCGAGGCGGCCCTGTCTTTTCTCGGGCTTGGCATGCCAGTGACCCGGCCCTCTTTGGGATCCCTTATCCGGGCCGGCCAGGAATTCATCTTTTCCGGCTCCTGGTGGATTACCATTTTCCCGGGGCTCTGGCTGGTGATCTTTGTCCTCGTGATCAACCTTTTGGGTGACTGGCTCAGGGATGTACTTAACCCGAAACTTTACAAAGGATAGAAATTTAGGATGACTCACCTTTTAGAAGTGCGGGATCTTGAAGTGAAATTTGCCTTAAGATCCGGTGATATAACGGCAATTGACGGCATCAGCTTTACCCTGAACCAGGGAGAGCGGCTGGGGATTGTGGGCGAAAGCGGGGCCGGCAAGTCTGTGACCGGTTTTTCCATTATCAATCTGCTCAGCAAACCTGGATTTATTTCAAAGGGAAGCATTCATTTTGAGGGAAACTGCATCAGCGATTACACGGGCTCCCAGATGCGTAAAATCCGGGGTGACAGAATCTCCATGATTTTCCAGGATCCCATGATGACGTTGAACCCGGTTTTTACCATCGGGTTCCAGATGATCGAAACCCTCCAGGCCCACCGCAATATTTCCAAGGCAGCCGCCAGGGCCATTGCCCTGGAAAAATTGAGAAAGGTCCAGATTCCGTCTCCCGAGGCCCGGCTGGACCAATATCCCCATGAATTGTCCGGGGGTATGCGGCAACGGATCATCATCGCCATTTCCCTTCTGGCAGATCCGGCCATCATCATAGCCGACGAGCCCACCACTGCGCTGGATGTGACCATCCAGGCCGAAATTATGGATCTGCTGCAGGAACTCTGCGAAACTGAAAGTATGGCCCTGATTTTGATTACCCATGATCTGGGAGTGGTGTCCCAGGTAACTGAAAAAATTGCCGTCATGTATGCCGGAAAGATCATTGAGTTCGGCCCCACAGACAAGGTGGTGCACACTCCGGTTCATCCCTATACCATCGGCCTGATCGGATCGATCCCCGGGGCCACTGTCCGGGGGGAGGAGCTTCGGCAGATTCCGGGTATGATGCCGACCCTGAGCAATATTCCCGAAGGATGTGCATTCAATCCCAGGTGTGAATTGTGCGAACCCATCTGCACCCAGAAGACCCCGAAGCTTGAAGAAAAGCAAAACGGCATTTTGGCAGCCTGCCACATGAAATAACAGATGAAATACGATAGGACGAAATATTAAAATGCATACAGAACAACCATTGGTTTCCATCAATAATGTGGTGAAACATTTTGACATTTCCGGCGGGCTACTGGATCAGTTCACTATTAAAGGCGGAAAGCTCCGGCGTGAAAAGACCACAGTAAAAGCGGTAAATAATGTCTCTCTTTTTGTCAACAAGGGGGAAACCCTCAGCGTGGTGGGGGAGAGCGGCTGCGGAAAATCAACTTTGGCCCGGGTGATCATGGGGTTGTATCCGCCCAATTCAGGCCAGATCCTCTACGAGGGTCAGCGGATCGACCATTTGAGCCACACCCAGTGGCTTCCCTTTCGTAAAAAAATGCAGATGATTTTCCAGGACCCTTATGCATCTTTAAATCCTAGAAAGACCGTCCGCCAGACCCTGGAAGAACCCTTGCGGTTCCATAATCCCTCCATGACCCAGGCCGAAGCTGCCGACAAAATTGCCGAAGTCATGGAACAGGTGGGGGTGGATCCTGTCTGGATTACCCGGTATCCCCATGAATTTTCAGGCGGCCAGCGCCAGCGGATTTCCATCGCCCGGGGCCTGATTTTAGATCCCCAGTTCATTGTGGCCGATGAGCCGGTATCTGCCCTGGATGTGTCCATCCAGGCCCAGATTTTAAACCTGCTCATGGAACTTGCACAAAAACGGGATCTGACCTATTTGTTCATCACCCATGATCTTTCCGTGGTTCACCATATCAGTGACCGGGTGGCGGTTCTCTATCTGGGAACCCTCTGCGAACTGGCCTCCACCCATGATCTGTTCGAGGAACCCCGCCATCCCTATACAAGGGCCCTGTTTTCGGCCATCCCCAAAGTGGGGGAGAAAAGAGCCAAGCATATCAAACTAAAAGGAGAGGTGCCCACACCGGTGCATCTGCCGACCGGCTGTGTTTTCCATGGCCGGTG
>JAHIVS010000500.1 GCA_018816605.1 Pseudomonadota bacterium | reverse complement strand
TTTGCCCACACCGTTTCCTTTAATTTCACACCCCGTACAATTGAGCAACCGGCAGGACCGCCCCTTTAGTTGCGCTTCCGAATATCCTGTCATCAACTGGGCCGAATGATTTGCCGCGATAAAATTACCCCGGTCATCCACAATAATGATCCCGTCCTGGGCCGAGTCAATGATCGGTCGCCAATGTTTTCCAATATCCATCGTCACTCTCCTTAAATTAACAGCATTAACAATTAAATTAACACATACTTAACATATTGGCAACACCCATTGAAGGTTACTTCTCAAAAAAAGATTGCATTCAGTGAGATTTCATATTAAATTGAAATAGTTAACTAAATATCGTGGCCATTCCTTTTTTCTTGGCACACCCTTTGCTAATTCTCTATCACATAGTTCTTAAGGCAGGTTGGGGATGAATCTCCTGCCCAACCCCAATAGTTTGATGAAATTTAAAAACAGGCCCCCATGCCCAGGGAGCCAAAAATAACAACCAAAAACATTAAATTGAGGAGTCAAAATGAAATCCAAGTTTAAACGACTGATCATGATCCTTACGGCAGGCCTTATAATGCTGACCGGTAATTTATCCGCCATTGCAGGGGATGTAACCGAACCCTGGATGTATGACCAGATTGTGGATGCCCCGTTTGTTATATCAAAGGTAAGTGTTCCCATGGCTGAAAATGTCATGATCATCGATGCCAGACCGTACATGGCAAAATATACCAAAGGACATATCCCCGGTGCGGTCAGTATTCCATTTTCTGAATTTGACAAAAAAACGAACCTGCTGCCCAAAGATAAAACCACCCTGCTCATCTATTATTGTGAAGGTCTCAAATGCAAACTGAGCCATAACTCTGCCAAGAAAGCCAAAGCCCTCGGCTACACCAATGTGAAGGTTTTTGCCAAGGGATTTCCCGAATGGATGAAACAAAAAGGTGCCTATGCCGCCATTACGGTGGAGCAGGTGGCCGCCCAGATCGATGCCAACGACACCCTGATTGTGGATTCCAGGCCACAGAAAACCAAATTTGATAAAGGTCATATCCCTTCGGCCATCAATATCCCCTTTTCACAATTTGATGCATTAAGGGGAAAACTTCCCAGGGAACTTACCACCCCCATTATTTTCTATTGTGAGGGTCTTAAATGCAAACTGAGTCACAACTCTGCGGCCCGAGCCATTGTCATGGGCTATAAAAATGTTTCTGTCTTCGAAACAGGCTACCCTGCCTGGAAAAAACAATTTGGTGAAGGTGGTGCCATTGCCGCCAAAGCAGGAGAAGTGGAAGGCGCCATTGATCTTGAACGATTTCAAAAAACCGTAACGCAAATGCCTGATACGGTTACCCTCATCGATGTCCGGGATGCCGATGAATTTGCCAAGGGTCACTTAAAAACAGCCATAAACATTCCCGTTGAGAAGTTGGAATCCAAAATCAAGGAACTGCCCTCGGACAAACCCGTTATATTTTTATGCTCCACCGGTGCCAGAAGCGGTGAGGCCTACTACATGGTCAAAGAGCTCAGACCGGAACTTGAGACCTATTATCCGGAAGCCCAAATTGATTTTAAAAAAGATGGTTCCTTTACACTCAAAAAGAACTAAACAATTAAAAAAAGGAGAACACCAATGTTTAAAAAAATATTCATCACAGGAATCATCGTCCTGTTCACACTGGGGTCTATCTGTGCGGCTTTTGCCTCGGAGGGACCCGCAGGCAACAAAAGAAAAGGTAAATACACCTATCGAAAAGTGGTAAAAGCATGTTTCGATAGAGGGGCGGTTGACTCAGAAACACCCAAAATCAGCCCGGCAGACAAAAAACAGACCGAGTGGACCACCATTTTCGAAAAAAAAGAGTTTAGCGAATTTGGGTGCGATCAGGAATGGGCCAGCATCAGCGACGAAGATGCCCTGGATATTTACACCTATTTTTACAGTTTTGCAGCAGACTCTCCCACCCCTGCTACCTGTAAATAATGATGAACATCCGTGGTGGGTTTCAACCTGCCCCGGATGTTTGTACAATAGCTTTTGCACATACTTTATGGAGGCGCTATGGGAAAACTAAAACCCAGCCATGGTAAATTGATGCTCAGGATATGTCTGATCCTAATATTTACGGCCTGTATCTTACCTGCGGCCTTTGCCGCCAAGCAGGTTCCGGCCGTGGACGAGGCTCTTGGAATAAAACTTGCCAAACAGGCCGTCCGGGCGGACAAGCACTGGACCACCACCGATCATTCAAAAATGGAAATCCTGAAACAACCCTTTACCTCGGGTGACCAAATCACCCAGGCATGCCTCTCCTGCCACACCGATGCGTCCATGCAGTTTGAAAAAACCATCCACTGGACCTGGAAAGTCCCTTCGGAAAAAGAAGGCATCATGAACGGTAAGGCAGGACACGCCATTAACAACTTTTGTATTTCCGGCAATGCCATGGAAGACAAAGGATGCCTCAGCTGCCATGCTGGCTGGAACGGGACCGAAGGTGAAGTCAACTGCCTGGCCTGCCACGGATCTGAAAAATTCAATTATAAGGAAGCCTTTGATGATCTGAAAGCCTTTGAAGGAGACAAGGATCCGGACACCCTTGAAATTGCGAACGAGATTCAGGCAGAGGTTTCAAATGCCGTCAATAAAATCACCATGCCCCAGCGGGAAAACTGTGGGGAATGCCATTTTAAAGGGGGGGGCGGTGACGGTGTTAAACACGGGGACTTAGATACCTCCCTTGCCAAACCCAACAAGATGCTGGATGTTCACATGGCAGCAGAAGGGGCAGATTTCACCTGTACCCGGTGCCATACCACGGTGAAACATAATATCGCCGGCCGCCTTTACACCCGTCCTGCGGCGGCGGAACGCACGAGTCTGATTGAAGATGACATGGCCACAAAAATCACCTGTGAATCCTGCCACAGCAACCTGCCCCATAAAACAGATTCCAAGATGAACGACCACACCGATAAAGTGGCTTGTCAGTCCTGTCATATCCCAGAATACGCCAGGGTCAACCCCACCATGATGTGGTGGGACTGGACCAAGGCGGGTGATCTCAAAGATGGCAAACCCTATGTGATCGAAGGGGAGTTCGGCAAACCCACCTACAAGTCCATTAAAGGGGAGTTTAGGTGGGAAAAAAATGTACAGCCTGAATATTTCTGGTACAATGGATCCTTTGACAATATCGGGATCAAAGATAAGATCGACCCAGCGGGAATTGTCCAGGTCAGCCATCCCCTGGGGGATAAAAATGATCCCGATGCACGGATCCATCCCTTTAAAATCCATAGGGGAAAACAGCCCTATGACAAGATAAACAAACAGATGGTGGCCCCGCTGTTGTCAGGCCCCAATGGATTCTGGACAAAATTTGACATGGATGATGCCATTACCCGGGGGAACAAAACGCTGGATGTGCCCTATTCCGGGGAATTTGACTATGTGGAAACCACCTATGCCTTTCCCATCACCCATATGGTGGCCCCCAGGGAAAATGCCCTGAACTGCACCCAATGCCATATCCGGGAAAACTCAAGACTTGCCAGCATTACCGGGATCTATCTGCCCGGACGGGACAGGTCCATTTTATTTGACAGTTTGGGAATGATGGCTGTGCTGGGAGCGCTTATCGGCGTACTGCTCCATGGGCTTGGCCGGTTCTTCACCCGGAACGGAAAGGAGGAATAAAAGATGGTCGTTAAAACAATCAAAAAAGCATATTTGTATACACGGTTTGAGCGCCTCTGGCACTGGCTCCAGGGATTGATGATCATGGTTCTGATGGTCACGGGATTTGAGGTTCACGGCACCTTTACCCTCATGGGGTTCCAGACCGCCGTGAATGTCCACAATTTTGTGGGGCTTGCCTGGCTGGTCTTGTTTGCCTTCTTTGTGTTCTGGCTTTTGACCACCGGGGAATGGAAACAATATATTCCCACAACCAAAAAACTGTTTGATGTGATCTGTTACTATGCCTTCGGTATTTTCAAGGGCCAGGAGCACCCGGTGCAAAAATCAAAAGGGGCCAAGCACAACCCCCTGCAGCGCCTTGCATACTTAGGAATTTCCGCCATGCTGCTGCCGTTGCAGATGACAACCGGTCTCGTTTATTATCTGTATAATTTTATACCCGGCGGAATTCCTCTGTCAATCCTGGCAGTGGTACACACCCTGGTGGCATTTCTCCTGGTTAATTTTCTGATCATCCACGTGTACATGACCACCACGGGCCACTCTTTGTTCAGCCATATCTCAGGCATGATCTCGGGGTGGGAAGAAATCTATGAAACCACCCAGATCCAGGAATGGGAAAACAAGGCCACGAAAAAAGGATAATTCAAACGATCCATCACCTCCCCACAAACGCCCGGGGCAGAGACTTTTCTGCCCCGGGTTTGTTTTATATTCTTCTCAGAGAATACTCTGATTTCTCCTGGCATCAAGGGATTTGCTCAATTTTTTACCAATGATCTGGATACCGGGCGCGAAATTCATTGTAAAGTGGTTGCCTGGTATTTCAATGACCTCTATTCCGCCCTGGGAAAGTTTCTTCCATCCCTGATCAAATACCGTTCCGGCAGGAAAGTTCTTTTCCCGGGCTTTGAAAAAAAGGATTTTCCCGGGATATTCTCCGGGTAAATATCGCCACATGGCCCTGGAGTTGGCCTTAAAAACGGCAAAGGATGTCTGGAATTGTTCCATCCCCCAGTTTTGCGGTATCCATCCAGATGCTTTTCCCCTGTCCATGCAGTAAGTGATCTGCCGGGCAGGATCAAGGCGTTTCAGTTCATCAAGGGAGAGCTCGGAATGGCTGACACCCAAGTGCAGGACGTAGGAATATAGTTCTGCTGCATCATCTTCGGATGGACGTTCCCCCTGGTGGGGCATTGCGGAATCGATCATGACCAGAGAAGCCACTTTTTTGCCTTGTTTTCGCAATTGGCAGGCCATTTCAAAGGCCACCATGCCTCCCATTGAAGCACCACCGATATAATAGGGCGGATCAGGCTGATGCGTCTCCATGAGCCGGATGTAGTCCCTGGCCATTTCAATGATACTTTCCACGGGCATTTCTTTGCCGTCCAGACCCCGGGACTGAATGGCGTACAACGGCTGTTCCGGCCCCAGGGCCTTTGCCAGGTGGCGGTACATATACACGGTGCCGCCAACGGGGTGGATCATGAACATGGCAATTCGGTCGGGCTGGCCTTCCTGAATGGGGATCAAACCGGCCGGCAACGGTGAGGACTGGTTCTGAATCCCGCTCTTTTTAGCCCGGATATGTTCTGCCAGGGCGGCCACCGTGGGCGAGGCAAGGAGGATATGGGTCGAAAGCCCGGGATAGACCTTTTCCCGGATACGCGTGACCAGTTGGACGGCCAGGAGTGAGTCCCCCCCCAGTTCAAAGAAGTCATCATGGATCCCGATGGTCTCAAGCCCGAAAAAATATTTCCAGGTGTCTGCCAGTGCCGTTTCGGTCTCGTTTGAGGGGGGGGTGTAGTCAGTGGACAGGTGAGGACGTGGGTACACGCTGCCGGGCTCAGGGGATTCAAGCCTGGTTGCCAGGGTATCCAGGGTCTGGTGTTTGCCTTCCTGGATCACCGCGTCCAGGTCACGGGTGGAGATGATCAGTTGGGGTGCCCGCATCCGGATGGCGCGGTCAAAGACCTCGGCACCCTCCGCTGGCAGGATTCCTGCCTCAAGTGCCTGGTGGAAACGCGCATTCAATGGGTTTTCGGGTGTCTCCCGCAGGGCATATCCCAAAATTTTCACAAGTTCCATCCCATCATCATCCATGAGGGTGACGTCATAGATCGTCATTTTCGAACCCTTGGTGTTTGTGTCCAGGCGGATATGGCTGAAAAACTTTGGCGGCAAAGGAGATCGAATCGTCAGGCTGTCATAGGAAAACGGTAATCCCGGGATGCGATCATGGAGGCTCAAAAACCCTGTGGCAATATCCAGAAGGGCCGGGTGCAAGGAGTGGGCCTCCATGTCCTGGTCAAATTTACCGGGTAATTCCAAGCGTGCCAGTGCCTGGTCATTTCCCAGGTACATGGTTTTCAGGTTGTGCCATCGGGGACCGAACCGTTGTTCAATATCGGTCTCAAAGGGGGTTTTCCTGTTCCTGCTATCAGTCAAGTCCAGGCAGGTCTTGTTACAGGTTTCAATGATCGATTCCAGGTTGTGTTTCTCCCGGGATTTTTCAGGAAAACCGATCTCTCCCCCGGCATGTATCATAGGGCCACCTGAACCCATGGTACTGATTTCAAACAAAAGACCGCCAGCGCCGGCAATCAGTGTGGTATGAAGTTCCAGATTCTGCCCCTCCCCAACAATCAGCGGCAGGAAGAAGCATACCTGTGTAAGTTCCACGCATTCGTTGCCGGTATGATGTCCGGCTGCCTCCCATGCCAGTTCCAGGAAGGCGGTTCCCGGAAGCAGGGCTGTCCCGTTGATCCGGTGTTCATCGAGAAACCATCTGGTGGTGTTTATCTGGCTGATATAAACGGTCCTTTGGGGTGTTTCCGGCACAATCCTGTCAAACAAGGGATGAGAAAGAGGACGGGCAAGCGGATTCCCCTGCACCCGGCTTATGGGCAGTTGGGTTGGTTTCCCAAGGGCATCGGCATAGTCCTGGGCCATGCCGGTTTGTTGCCAGGTGTCCCAGTTTAAAGCCGTCATGGTTCCATGATTCATGGTTCCATGATTCATGGCGGTTCGGTGATGGGCGAATGCGTCCAGGAAGGCGTTGGCCGCGGTGTATCCTATCTGGCCCGGCTCTCCCACGATTGATGTGAGCGAAGAGCAGAGGATGAAAAAATCAAGCTTCCGGTCCTTAAGCAGGTCATCCAATACCATCAGGCCCTGTATTTTGGGTTTCAGGACAGGGTCGGCCATCAAGGCAGTTTGTCTCGCGATGAGTGCGCCTTCCGGCACACCCGCGGCATGGATCACACCGTTAAGGGTGTTAAA
>JAHIVS010000063.1 GCA_018816605.1 Pseudomonadota bacterium | reverse complement strand
TTGCAGGGAGACCAGGGGTTCAGCCGGAAGGGCCGGCAATTGACCAACGCTTCGTATTATTACTCCCTGCCCCGGCTGATCACCCGGGGAACCCTGAAAATCGGGTCCCAGACCCACAAGATTACCGGTAACACCTGGTTTGACCATGAATGGAGCACCACTGCCCTGGATCGGGATGTGACCGGGTGGGACTGGTTTTCGATCCACCTGAAAGACGGCCGGGATCTGATGGTCTGTCAGATCAGAGATGCCCATGGCCGTCCCAATGGATATGGGTTCGGCAGCCTCGCCCGGCCCGACGGAACCCATGAAATCATGACATCGGATCAATTTACCATCCACCCAACCGAATATTGGACCAGCCCGTCCACGGGTAAACGATATCCCGGACGATGGGAGATTCACCTGCCGGGTCAGGATCTTGCCATAAGGGTTGTGCCCGTCATTCCCGACCAGGAGCATGCGCATTTGATCGTCTATTGGGAAGGGGCGGTGCGGGTGGAGGGGATCCATAAAAAAGAGATACAAGGGGAAGGATATGTGGAGCTGACCGGATATTAGATCTCCTGATTGTCCTGGGGATCTCTTTGGCGGGTTAATTTAAGGGGTTCATTTAAGGGGTTACTTTGACCCGTTAATGGGGATAATCTGGCCGATATCCATTATCTTGAAGCGGTCCGGATTTAATTGGTTTTTTTCGATGTGGCGGCCAAGATCCAGTCCCGGATATCCCGCAGGCTCAACCCCCAAATGAAAGGTGCCCCATTGGGTGGGGATAAAGTAGCGGGCCCCCATCTCTTCAAATCCCCGGACAGCCTCCTCCACATTCATGTGCTGGTATTGCATGAACCACCGGGGGTGGTAGGCCGTGGTGGCCATGAAGGCATAGTCGATGTTGGGAAATTTACGTCCGATTTCCCTAAATCCCTTGAAATACCCCGAGTCTCCGCCAAAATATAAGGTGGCTTTGGGGGTTACCAGCAGGTAGGAGACCCACAGGGATCGGTTCCGTCCCTGGTTGATCCGCAGGGACCAGTGCTGGGCCGGCAGGCAGATCAATCGGGTCCCATCGCCCAAATCAATGGTTTCCCACCAGTCCATTTCATTAACCTGTGGTTTGTTCATCTTCATGACATAGTCTTTGAGACCCTTGGGGACAAAAACGACTGCCGAAGCGGGCAGGCCGGTCATGCTGGTCCGGTCCAGATGATCATAGTGATTGTGGGAAATCAGAATGTTCAGCGCCTTTCGCGGGTTATTATTTTTCCGATCATTGCTTATAAGGGCATTGAATTGGGCCAGGGTCAGGGCCGGTGGGGTCAGTCTTGCCGGCAGCAGGGCGCGTTTGGAAAAAATGGGATCGGTTAACCAATAGATACCATTCACACGGATTAAAAAGGTGTTGTGGCCGATCCACAGAATAAAATCGCCCGTGTTTTTTTTAAGCCGTCCGGCCGTGTCGGCTAGGACCCGGGGGAGGAAGGTGCGTTCCGGGTCTGTGTAGTTCGTGGTTGAAAAAAGTTTCCAGCCGAGCACATCTAAAAAGCTTTTGTCCCCCATCTTCATCCAGGGGGCAAAGAAACGGCCCTCCTTCTCATGGGGGGCATATAAATCTTGTGTGCTTGTTTCGTTTACGCTTTGGGCCCATTTGCCTTCGGAGAAATTTTGTTTTTCCGAAGAGGAGCAGGAAGAAAAACAAAGCGTTAACAGCAAAGACACCAGGCTGAATGCCGTCAGCGGCCAACCTTTTTTCATGATTCCACCTTGATCTCCACCACCGTTTGAAACTGGCTGACCATGATATAGGCGTTCACCGTCATACAGACAACTGCCGTGGTGGGGTCATCGGCAAAGGATTTCATATGGGGGTGTCGACTCAGATATAAGGCCAGCAACTGCGATTTTTCTTCGCCTGTAACCGGAAAGGCTTTGCCCGTGGCGGTTACGGAGATGGCCTGGGTGATATCTTCGGCCTGATTTCGGCTGTTATTGATCAGAATGGCCACCCGGGGACTGGCCACAAGGTTGTCATATTTCCGGGTGGTTTCGGGGGTTAAAAAAATGATCTGCTTCAGATCCGGGGTGACGGTCACCGCCACAAGACTGGCATAGGGCTGGCCGTTTCTCTGTGTGGACAAGACCGACAGATCCTGGGAGTCAAACAGATTTCGGATGGTTTCCAGGGCAGGGGCGTGTGATGGGGCCGGGGCGTTTGATGGGGTTTCCATGGCGATTCCTTGTGAAGGCTTTTATGTATCCGTTAGGGTGCAGGATCGGCTTATCTTGGGGGTAAATCGTTCCGGTGGGGATGCAAGTGTGAGGCCTGCAGATTCGGCCATACCCTTGAGCATCCGGGAAAATACATATTGATGAAAGGGATAAAGAATGTACCAATAGGCAATGCCCGGCAACCATTTGGGTAAAAATCGGGAGAGCAGGGTTATCTTGCAGCGGGTATCATCCATGGCGTCAATTTGGATTTCCAGCAGCGCTTCTCCCGGTGTTCGCATCTCGGCCAGGAGCAGCAGCTTTGAGGGCGGTTTGACCTCCAGAACCCGCCAGAAATCCAGTGCATCCCCCACCTGGAGATGATCTTTGGAGCGCCGTCCCCGGTTGAGTCCCACTCCGCCGGTGAAGATATCCAGCACCCCCCGGATCTGCCAGAGAAGGTCTGCGGCATAATAGCCGGTTTGGCCGCCTATTTTATGGATGGCGGGCCACAGGGCATCGGCGCTTCC
>JAHIVS010000499.1 GCA_018816605.1 Pseudomonadota bacterium | reverse complement strand
TTTTTTTCAAGCTTTGTGAACACCTGAATTCGCGTTTTCCATTCCGGTGTGTTTAAAAACAGGGCCACCACATCCTCAATGGCCTGGGTCATGTCCACCTGGCAGGCATTTGTTTTGCTGGGTTTTGCAAAAAGCATAATATCATAGGTAATCTGTTTAAGACGCTGTGTTTCCCTTAAAATAATCTGCATGAGTTTGTCTTCATAGGATCCGGACTGGGTCTCTTCCTTGAGCAATTGAATGGACCCGGACAAGGATGCCAGGGGATTCTTTATTTCGTGGGCAATGCCGGATATCATTTCATCCATGGCCGCCATTTTTTCCACCCGCTTGAGGTGTTCCTGGGTTATTTTCAAATCCTGCCTGACATTTTTAAGCTGGAGGGAGAGGATGCCCGAGAGAATTGCCACGGCAAAGCAGGCGGCAATGGTGATGACAATCCTGTATAGGACCTGGGTTTCATCCAGGTTTATGGAAATCGGAGAGTGTCCCATGAATGTTGGAATCACCCGGTAATACTCCAGTTCGATTAACAGGCCGTATTGAAGGCTTGAAAGCGTGGCCATGACAAACCCCCCCCTTTGGAGCAGGAGCATGGAAGCATAGATGATGACCAATAGGTACAAAAAGGTAAAGATACTGTCAAAACCGCCGGTGACAAAGATAATGCCTGTCACCAGAACCGTGTCTGCCATGGTTTGAAAATAGGCCAGGGCAAGCAGCCTTTTTTGCCGATTCAGCCAGCAGATGTACAGGATGGACATAATCAGTACGGCTGCTGCGATGTTGTAGAGGGATAAAAACGGCTGGGACAGGATGGAAAGGGTATCTTCCGTTGAAAAAAACAGGCTGGAGAATATCAGCACAATGGCAAACACAACCCTTGCCAGGATAATCCATTTTATCTGGGCATAAAGGTCAGAATTTTGCTGAAACGAATCGGTTGTAACACGGTGGTTATCCAATGGCAGCCGCCATGGAGAAAATGGGAAGGTACATGGCAATGACAAGCCCCCCCACGACAACCCCCAGGAAAACCAGCATAAAGGGTTCTATCATATCGGTCAGATTCTTAACGGCCTGGTCCACTTCATCATCATAGAAATCGGCAATTTTTTCAAGCATGGTGTCCAGGGCGCCGGTGGATTCTCCCACGGCAATCATGGAGCAGACCATGGAGGGAAACACCCCGCTTTCAAGGAGGGGATCTGCCATGGACCGACCTTCTGAAATACCAATCTTGACATCATTTATGGCAAATTCCACAATTTTATTCCCCGAAGTTTTGGCTACAATATCCAGGGCTTCCAGAATGGACACGCCGCTGGAAATCATGGTGCTGGAAGTCCGGGTAAACTTGGCCACAGCCACTTTTCGGATTAAAATGCCAATGACGGGCAATTGTAAAAAAAGGCGGTCCATGATAATCCGCCCTTTTGCAGTGGCATAGGTTCGCTTGAGCAGAAAAAGGGTTACAAAAAGGCCGATTACAATATAAATGATATTGGCAATCATAAAATTGCTCATGGATACTACCATCTGGGTCATTGCCGGTAATGTAGAGCCCATGCTTGCAAACATTTCTTCAAACACCGGAATAACAAATACCAGGATGATGGCCACCACAATCACTGCCACAGCAAGGGTAATGGCAGGATAGGTCATGGCGCCCTTTACCTGTTTTTTGAGTTTTGCCATTTTTTCCATATAGGCGGACAAACGGCCCAGGATGACATCCAATATACCGCCGGCCTCACCTGCTGCAATCATATTCACAAACAATTCATTGAATACCTTGGGAAACTTTTTCAGGGCATCGGCAAAGGTTTCACCCGATTCAACCGATTCCTTGATTTTTTTCAGATTTTTTTTAAAGGTGGGATTTTCCTGCTGGGACTGCAGAATATCCAGGCATTGGAGCAGGGGCAGACCCGCATCAATCATGGTGGAAAATTGTCTGGCAAAAATGATCACATCGCTGTCATTAACCTTGGGCTGGAGAAACGTTATGTTTTCAAACAGGTCCTTGGGTTTCTTTTTGACCCTTGTGGGGGTAATCTTTCTTCTCTGGAGGCTTAACCGGACCTGGTCTGGGCTTTCAGCCTCCATTTCTCCTTTTACGGTGTTCCCTTTGGGGTTTTTTCCTTTCCATTCAAATACGACGGCCATGGCATATCCTTATCTTAAGGTTCCACTACTTAATTTTAAACACGATAGATACCACAAAACCGAGTATACCAGAATCACAACATTTGTAAAATCCAAACAGATATACTATATAAATTTCAATATTTGATTTTAACAGGAGCGGGTTTTTGAGGAAAAAAAACAAGACAATATTGGCCAGAACCATTATCACCAGTCATGTGAATGCGGATTTTGATGCCATTGGCGCCATGCTGGCTGCCCAAAAGCTTTACCCCGATGCGGCTATTATTTTTCCGGGTTCCCAGGAAAAGAGCCTGAGGGATTTTTTTATCAGCTCAATGAGCTATCTGTTCAACATGGCGAACCCGGCTTTGATTGATTTTTCAGAGACCACCACCCTGATTCTTGTTGATACCCGCCAGGCGAACAGACTGGCCGGTATCTCCGAATTATTGGAGAAAAAAGGCATTCGCATAGAAATATACGACCACCACCCCCCCATGCCCGGAGATATCAGGGGAGATGTGGATATTTCAAAAGCCTATGGTGCCACCACCACCATATTGAGTGAAATCATACAAAAACAGCAGATACCCCTGACACCTGAAGAGGCAACGGTTATGGCCCTGGGTATCTATGAGGACACAGGACTATTTACCTTTTCGTCCACAACCCCTGCAGATTTTATCCAGGCAGGTTTTCTGCTGGCCTGCGGTGCCAGTCTGAACACCATTGCCAGTCTCGTGGTCAAGGAGATCAAAGCCGAACAGGTGACCTGGCTCAATGAACTGCTCAACGAAATGACCGTTCATAGAATAAACGGGCTTGATGTGCATATTTCAACCATCTCCTCTCCTTCCTATATTGGGGATCTGGCTTCCATTGTCCAGAAAATTGTCAGAATGGAAAATCTGGATATCTTTTTTGCCATTGTCCTTATGGGGACCAAGATCAATATCATTGCCAGAAACAGAATCCCCGAGGTGGATGTGGGCAGGATCATGTCCGAATTCGGCGGGGGCGGACATGCCTATGCCGCATCGGCCAAGATTGACAACCAGACCCTGCCCCAGGTGGAGATGATGCTGCTGGACAAATTAAAGCTCGAAGTCAAGAGCGTCCAGGTGGCAAAAAGTTTGATGTCCTCTCCGGCCATTACCATAGACCCCTATGACACCTGTAAGGATGCCGGAAAAATAATGACCCGGTATAATGTGAACAGCCTCTTGGTGGTCGATAAAGCCACCAATTCCTATGAAGGATATATTACCCGGCAGGTGGTCGAAAAACTGCTGTTTCATAACCTTTCAGGGCAACCGGTTTGCGAGTATATGAATTCTGAGACCCATTTTGTTACATCCCATGCAGATGTGGCCGAGATTGAGTTGAAAATCATCGAGGGCAAGCAGCGGATTATTCCGGTCATCGACGACAATCACATAAAAGGGGTTATTACCCGGACAGATTTGCTCAATTACCTTGTACAGCATAATTGGGAGGTCACCCACACGGAAAGTCAGGTTTCCCAGACCGAACATGTTAAAACACGTCATATCGGCAATATCCTTGAAAACCGACTGGCTGACCAGACAAAAAAAATATTGAAGTGTATCAGCAATGCTGGAAAAGAACTTGGGGTCAGCCTTTATGTGGTCGGGGGATTTGTCCGGGATCTTTTACTGGACCGTGGGAATGAAGATATTGATATTGTGGTGGAAGGCGACGGCATCGCTTTTGCTAAATTTTATGCAAACCAGCACGGATGCCGGGTCAATACCCATAAAAAATTCGGGACTGCCGTCATTGTTTTTCCGGACAATTTCAAGGTGGACGTGGCCTCGGCCCGCCTTGAATATTACGATACGCCGGCAGCCCTTCCCATTGTTGAAAACAGTTCCATCAAAAAGGATCTGGCCCGGCGGGATTTTACCATCAATACCCTGGCCCTTTCCCTGAATCCGGATAATTTCGGCACCTTGATTGACTATTTCGGTGCCACCCGGGATTTGAAAGATAAAACCATCCGAACCATCCACAATTTAAGTTTTGTGGAAGATCCCACCCGGATCTTTAGGGCCATCAAATTTGCAAACCGGTTTGGATTTAATATTGGAAAAGTCACGGCTACTTTGATTAAAAATGCCGTAAAAATAGATTGTTTCAAAAATTTGAGCGGTCTGCGGGTTTTGTCGGAACTCAAACAGATCTTTGGAGAAGAAAACCCCATTCCCGCAATTCACACCGTGGAATTCTACGGGTTGGAAAAGGTCCTTCACAGCCAGTTAATGATAACGCCCACAACCTATCTGTTGTTTGAGTCCGTGAAAAAAGCCTTGACCTGGCATGATCTGCTTTACATAGACGAGGAGTATCCAAGGTGGGCCGTTTATTTTATGGCACTTTTCAACAGATGCTCCCATCCGGTCTGTGAGCAAATCTGTGACCGTCTCATGGTGCCGGTAAGGGAAAGAAGTCTTTTGCTTGAGAAGCGCTATAAGGCTGAAAACCGATTGGCCCTTATCGAAACAGCCTATCCCCTCACCCGCCAGGAATTGTATTGGGGCCTGATTCCGTTTAAAACAGAGTTTATCCTGTATATGATGGCATTGACAAAAAATGAAGCGGTCAGAAAATCCATCTCCAATTTTTATACCCGATACCGATATATCAAGCCTATCATCAGCGGAAAGGATCTGGTGAAAATCGGGATTAAACCAGGGCCTGTGTATACCAAAATCTTGAACCTGATTCTCAATGAAAAACTGGACAACAGGCTCGAGACCCCGAAAAAAGAAATTAAATTTGCCACCCAATACGCCCGGGAAAACAAACTGATTGATTAAAGCAAAAGTTTTTGATACTCCCCTTGTCCATTACCCCAATACTTTTTTTAGGAAGACAAATGAAAAACGCAGATTTTTTAACCGGTATTACCACCAGCGGCACCCCCCATCTTGGGAATTATGTGGGCGCCATTCGTCCTGCAGTTGAATCCAGCAAGAATCCGGATCTGACCTCCTATTATTTTTTGGCCGATTACCATTCGCTGATCAAAAACCATGACCCTAAAAAACGCCGGCAATCTGCCCTTGAAATTGCAGCCGCCTGGATTGCCCTGGGATTGGATTATGAAAACTGTGTTTTTTACCGCCAGTCGGATATTCCTGAAATTCCGGAACTGACATGGATTTTAACCTGTCTGACTGCCAAGGGCCTGATGAACCGCGCCCATGCCTATAAAGGTGCTGTCCAGGAAAATGAATCCGACAAGAATGCAGATCCGGACAAGGGGATCACCATGGGCCTGTTTTCATACCCCATTCTCATGGCGGCCGATATTCTCATGTTTAATGCCAGGAAGGTGCCGGTGGGCAAAGATCAGGTTCAGCACCTGGAGATGACCCGGGATATTGCGGCCCGGTTTAACCACCAGTATAAAAAACTGTTCATCCTGCCCGAGGTGGTTGTGGATGAATCATCCGCCGTTCTGGCAGGTCTTGACGGCAGAAAAATGAGCAAAAGCTATAACAATTTTATCCCCTTGTTTGATACCCAGGAACGGCTTCGAAAAATGGTCATGAAAATTGCCACCAACTCCCTGGGACCGGATGAGCCCAAAGACCCTGCCACCTGCACCCTTTTTTCCATATACAAGGCCTTTGCCGACGAATCTGAAACCCGCATCATGGCAGAACGCTACGCCCGGGGAATCGCCTGGGGAACCATGAAACAAGCGTTGTTCGAGGTTATTAATGCCGTATTAATTGAGCCAAGAACCCGTTACGATGAACTGATCCGGAACCCGGGCGATATTGAGGCCATATTGAAGGCCGGTGCCGTCAAGGCCCGGCAATTTTCAATCCCCTTTCTGGACAAAATCAGGAGGAGCATCGGCATTCAGTCACTGGGTTAGGCGCTTTATTTCCCGGGGGGTCAGAAACCGCCATTCCCCTTCTTTTAAACTGCCAAGGGTGATATTGGCCATTCGGATCCTCTGGAGGGATTGGACCCGATTTTGGGTCAGGTCCACCATTTTTCTGATCTGCCGGTTCCGGCCCTGTTTTAAAATAATCTTGAATTCAGTGTCAGAAATGCGGTTTACCCGGGCCCTTCTGGTTTTAACCCCTTGGATCACCATTCCGTCTGCCATGGCCGTTAAAGCTCCATCCGATATGGGAGAAACGGTTTTTACCAGATACTCTTTTTCATGGTTGTGGGAGGGGTGGGAGAGACGGTTATGGAGCTGCCCGTCATCGGTCAGCAGGACAAGCCCCACAGATTCTTTATCCAGACGGCCGATGGGATACACCCGTTTTTCAATTTTCACCAGATCCAGAATGATTCTGGCCTTTTTCTGGGAGCAGGAAGTGATAACCCCGGCAGGTTTGTTCACGGCAATATAGGTGTGGGCTGCACAGGCCTTGGGCGGGTCCACCTGCTGGTTGTCAAAAACAATGGTGTCCTGTTCAGGATCTACCTGGGTGCCAAGGGTCTTGACAACCAGGTTATTCACCCTTACCCGACCTTCCAGAATATAGCTTTCCGCCTTTCGTCTGGAACAGATACCCGCATGGGCCAGAAATTTTTGCAGCCGCATCTTTAAGACCTGTAATTTGCATTGATTCGGACATAGTTTTCGCTGAAGTCACAGAAGAGAAAGCTGTCTTTCTTATCCCCGAGATTCAAATCAAGGGTGAGATTGATTTCAGGGGCGACCATGACCTTGGCAGCTTTTTTTTCAGCTTCTGTTCCTAGCCAGCACCCGTTGATCACCAGAGGGATATCTTCAAAATAAAGATCCATTTTATCGGGTTCAACATAGGCGCCAGACCGGCCTGCCGCTGCCGTAATTCTTCCCCAATTGGGATCTTGACCATAAATGGCTGTCTTGACCAGATTGGAATGGGCAATGGCTTCAGCAGCCTTAAATGCATCCTCCTGGGTTTTGGCGCCCTTAACGATTATCTGGATGACCTTGGTGGCCCCCTCCCCGTCTTTGACAATCATTTTTCCCAAGGCAAAGCAGACCTTTTCCAAAAGATCCCGGAATGCTTTCAAGGCAGCTTCATCCCGGATGCAGGCATCGCCGGCACCGCTGGCAAGGCACAGCAGAGTATCATTGGTGCTGGTATCCCCGTCCACGGTGATCCGGTTAAAGGAGCGGTCATTGGCTGCCGTGAGGGCTGAATGAAGATCTGGGGCCGTGATGTCGGCATCGGTTAAAACATAGGCCAGCATGGTGGCCATGTCCGGGCGAATCATGCCCGATCCTTTGGCAACACCCGTCACTTCGAATTCTTTGGGACCTTCCGGGGTATCAATCTGTCCCGTAAGGCTTATGATTTTCTGGCAGGTATCGGTGGTGAGAATGGCCTGGGCAAAATCTTCCAGAACCCCTTTGTCGATTTCTTCCTTTAAAAGGGGAATTGCCGATTCAAATCGGTTCATGGGCAATGGCGCTCCGATCACACCGGTGGAAGATACCATGACCTGTTCCCTGGGGATCTCAAAGGTACGGGCAACCAGGTCCGCCGTTTGTCGGGCATCTGCAAGGCCCTGGCTTCCGGTAAAACAATTGGCATTTCCCGAGTTGACCAATACTGCCTGGCATTCTCCGCTTTGTATGGTTTCCTTGCCAAGGAGCACCGGTGCGGCAACAACTCTGTTTCGGGTGAACAGGGCGGCTGCCGCCGCAGGTTTCTCACACAATATCAGTCCGAGGTCCTTATGACCATTTTTTTTAATACCCGCGCAAATACCGGCAAATTTAAACCCTTTCATCCCTATGACTCCTGTCTCTGTCTATGAATTTTTTTTGTGTATAATAATAACCGCATATTATACCCATGAACTCGGCCTGTGTAAATGATTTATGACCGGCAAAACCTTTTTTGGGATTTGATTGACATAAAACATGAAAAAGAATACTTGTATATGCAATACAATACGGAGTGCATCATACCCATGAAAATCCCTGAACACAATTTTCTTGAAACCTGTTTATTTTTTAATACCAATGCATTTTCCCGGCAATTGCTCAAAATTGCCGAAAATGAATTTAAGGCGTTAAAACTTTCCCCTGCCCATGCCTCTTTTTTGCTGCTGGTATTTGATACACCGGGAATCAGCCCCAAGGAGTTAAGCCGGCTGCTTCAGCTGACCCCTTCAACCATCACCCGCTTTATTGACAGCCTGGTTAAAAAAAAACTGGTTTTCCGCACAACCAAGGGAAAAGCGGCTTTTATTTTTCCAACCCCGAAAAGCCAGGACATGCAGAGATCCATTGCCCAGGCGTATAAGAATTTGTATCTAACCTATTCCCGGATTTTGGGCACCAAAACGGCCATGGGTCTTTCCTGCAAAATTGCAAAGGCAAATGAACGGATGATGGAAAATATGAAATCCCTGGAAGAAAATGAATCGCAATTATAAATTGGTGGTTGAATATGACGGCACCTTGTTTTCCGGGTGGCAGCGACAAAAAGAGAGAAAAACCATTCAAGGAGAACTGGAGTCTGTCCTTGGCCACATGCTGAACCAGACAATTCACATCCGCGCCTCGGGACGAACAGACGCAGGTGTTCATGCCCTGGGCCAGGTGGCCAATTTCCACGCACACACCCAGATGGATCCTTTGGTATTGAAAACAGGGGTGAATTCTTTGATAAACCCGGCCATTGTTATTCGAGAATGTTCAATTGCACCGGAGGATTTCCATGCTCAATACCAGGCAAGGTCCAAGGAATATAACTATTATATTTTAAACCGTCCCGATCCCTGCGCCGTTGGGGCTGCCTTTGTGTGGCAGGTAAAAAAGCCTCTGGACCTTGCCCGGATGAACCAATGCTGCGAGATGATCACAGGGGTTCATAACTTTAAATCCTTTGAAAACACCGGCAGTCCCAGAACTTCCTCTGTTCGGGAAGTCTTTTTTGCCCGGGTGGACCGCCTTGAAAATGGAGAGCCCTTTAACAAGGATGTGATCCTCTTTAAAATATCTGCCTCTGGATTTTTAAAAAACATGGTGAGGAATCTCATGGGAACCCTGGTGGACGTCGGACTGGGTAAACTTACTCCAGGCCAGTTTCTGACAATTCTTAGGGCAGAAAACCGGGCCCTTGCCGGAAGGACCGCACCGGCCAGGGGTTTGTTTTTAAAGCAGGTAACTTATTCGTGATCCCGGATTTTTTTGAGATGGTCGTTGTAATGGGAAATGATATCCCGCCTGTAGATCAGCCCTAAAAAAGTGTTATGATTCTCTTCATCCACCACCGGCAGGGCATCAATATTTTTCTGGGTCAGTTTTAACAGCACCGTATTTAAATCCTCGGAGGGCGTGGTGATGATCAGATCGGAAATCATAATGTCCTTCATGACCACCAGTTCTTCAAGGTGGCTATTGAAGATCACTTCCCGGATATCTGTGGATGAAAATATTCCGGAAAAATCACCTTTGCCGTTCATGACGGGGAAATAGTGCTGTTTGGTGGTCTGGAAAATTTTTTTAAATTCACTAAAGGGCATGTCTTCGTTCACACACCTGACATCTTTTATCCGATGGGTCAGGTTTTCCACTTTAATGGTCTGGAGAATATCCATCATGAACTCGCCGGCATGGGCCGGGGAATCTATCCGTGACTTGACCTGGTTTTCAAAAATGGTCCATCGTTTGGCCAGAAGATAGCACAAAGAACAAACCAGCAGACTCGGCAGGAGCAGATGATAGGAATTGGTCATCTCGCTGACAAAAATAATGGTGGAAATGGGGGTGTTGGAAACCGCTGTAAAAAAACCGGCCATGCCCACAATCACAAAGGCGCCCGGCTGGGTTACAATGGTGGGAATCAGCAGGTGAAAAAGTTTTCCGACCGCACCGCCCATTGCACCTCCGATGACAATGGAAGGCCCAAACACACCACCGCTGCCCCCGGACCCGATGGAAAAAGAAGTGGTGAATATCTTGCCAATGGCAAGGGCTATGAGGGTGGGAATGGCCACCCGATTAAAGATAGCATCCTGGGCAATGCCATAGCCGAATGCCAGGGTATAGGGCAGGAAAAAACCGATGATACCGGTTAAAAGACCGCCGATGGCCGGTTTGATATGGTTGGGAACCCGCAGGCGCTTAAACAGGTCGATCACTCCGTAAAAAACCTTAATATACAGGATGCCGGTGACCACAAGAACGCCTGCAAGCACCACATAGGGTCCCAGTTCAAGGGGGTTCTGGAATTTAAACCCCGGGGAATCAAACAAAGACCCCCATCCGAATACCAGGCAGAAAAGGCAATAGGCCACCACAGAGGAAATTCCGGCCGGAATGATCACTTCCGATTCAAAATCAGGGTCCCGG
>JAHIVS010000498.1 GCA_018816605.1 Pseudomonadota bacterium | reverse complement strand
GATGGAAAAGCAAAAAAAGCCGAACAAGCGGAGGATGTCTCCTATATTTTAAAGGCAAACCAGCCCGGCTCCCTGGCGGCAAGTGTCGATTTCTTGGAGCAAAAAGCAAAAGAGTTGAACCTGGATACCGTCACCGTGGGATATGTGGACGGACTACCGCCAAAGGCAAAACGATTTCTGGCCATTCTGGCCGTTCTGATCTTTCTGTTTGTATTTGAACCCATTCCCCTGGAAATAACGGCCGTGTGTATCGGTGTTTCCCTGGTCGTCCTGAGGATAACCGATGTAAAAGAGGCCTGGGCCCCTTATATGCATCCGGTGGTTATTTTTATCATGTGCTGTTTGATTTTTGCCATTGCCCTTGACAAGGCAGGCCTTACCAAGCGCATGGGGTATTTTATCATCAAAAAAGCCGGCTCCAGCGTCACCCGGTTCACCTTTATTCTCGCCATGGGTCTGGGATATGCTTCCATGTTCATGCATGATGCCGCCGCCTGTGCCATCGGGATCGTGACCATGCTGCCCCTGATGCGGGCCATTGGCATTGAACCCTATTCCAATACAGCCAAGTTCATGATGCTGTCCATCCCCTTTGCGGCCTCCAGCGGGGGTATGGGCTCTTTGATCGGCGGGGGGCGGTGCATGGTTTCCGCCGCCTTTCTAAAAGAGTTTACCGGGATTGAAATCACTTTTTTCGACTGGATGCTCTATGCCTTGCCCGCAGCCATCATTACCGTTCCGGCAGCCGTCCTGATTGTTTATATGGTTTACCGGCCGGACCCCAAGTTCAAATTACCTGCATTCACCGAAGAAATAGGCCCCCTGACCAGCATAGAGAAAAAAACCTTGTGGATTATCGGGGTTTCCTTCCTCCTCTGGCTGACCAAGGGGCTTCACGGACTTGATTATTCAGTTACCGGTATGCTGGGCGTGACCGGCCTGGTTTTGTTCAAGGTGCTTCAGTGGAGAGACATCAATGACAATATGGAATGGGGAACCGCCCTGTTCATTTTCGGCGGCGGGCTCTCCCTGGGGCTTGCCATGGGGTATTCCGGTGCGGCCGATTATTTTGCCAATCTTTTCTTCCCCCTGATCCAGGGAAAAGGCTGGCTGGTTCTTTTTGTGGGAGTGGGGGTTTTCGGAGCGCTTGTCACCAATGCCATGGCCAATGTGGCGGCAGCAGCCCTGATTCTGCCCATCGTTATTCCCATGGCCCAGCTGGAAGGGGTCAATCCCACTATTCTGGCCCTGTGCCTGGGAATGGCCACCTCCTTTGCCATGCTCCTGGTGATCGGCTGCCCGCCCAACGCCATTGCCTATTCTTACCGGTATTTCAAATCCTCTGACCTGACAAGGGTGGGCCTTGTTGCAACACCGCTCCTGCTGTCTCTTCTGGTTCTTGTTGCAGCAACCTGGTGGAAGATACTGGGGCTGGTTTAAGAAAATATCCATAACATTACGATAGGTAGGGAGAAAGACAGATGATAAAAATACCTGTAAAGGTTCTGATCGTTGACGATGAAAAAGACTTTGTTGAAATTTTCTCCCTGAGGTTAAGCTCCCAGGGAGAAAAAGTGTCAACCGCATACAGCGGCAGGGAGGCACTCGAGATTATGGAAACAACCGCTGTTGATGTGGTCATTCTGGATATACGGATGCCCGGCATGGACGGTCTCCAGGTCTTAAAACAGATCAAGACCCTGTATCCCCTTGTTGAGGTGATTCTGCTGACCGGTCATGGGTCTACGGAGACCGCGGTTGAAGGGATGAAACTGGGGGCCTTTGATTATCTGATGAAGCCAGCTGACTTTAAAGACATCCAGGACAAGCTGGAGGCTGCCCTTAAACGCAAGGATGAGCAGGAAGAGCGGATACGGAAAGCCGAGGTCAGACTTTTGCTGAGAAGAAGCGGTGACCTGTAATCCGGAAAACAAACCGTTTTAACCCTTTGGCAAGAGACGATAATTGCAACAGAGAGGCCAGGATGCAAAACATCCTGGCTTCTTTTTCATTTATCCAACCCGGCATTACATAAAACAGGACAACCGGTTTTGACAAACCCCAAAAAGTTTTGTATTACTCTGTCCTTACCATCACAGTCGGTTTTTAAAACGGAGATAAAAATGAAATTTCGAACTCTTTTAATTATCATGACCCTTTTTCTGACGCTTCTGCCGGTTACCGCCTTTGCCAAACACCCCATAATGGTTTTTGTGAGCATCCTGCCCCAAAAATATTTTGTGGAACGGATTGCCGGAGACGCTGCCGCCGTCCATGTCCTGGTCAAGCCCGGAAAAAGCCCTGCCACCTATTCACCCACACCCGATCAGATCAAAGCGCTGACCTCGTCGGATATTTATTTCAGGATAGGGGTTCCCTTTGAAAACGGCATTCTGCATAAAATAACGGAAATTTCAGGAAAAATTCAGATCGTTGACACCCGAAAAGGCATTGTGCTCCGGACAATGGCATCCCATGCCCATGATGCCCATGATGCCCATGATGCCCATGACGCCCATGACGCCCATGACGCCAAGACAGGGGAACAAGACCATACGGGAAAAGATCCCCACATCTGGATGAGCCCTCTGCTGGTCATAGAACAGGCAAAAACCATGGCCGCGGCATTGATCGGCGCTGATCCGGACAGCAGGGCCTTTTATGAACAAAACCTAACAGCCTTTATTAAGGATCTGAATGCGCTTCACAAGCGCCTTGAAACAAGGCTTGCCCCCTTCAAGGGAGAAAATATCTTTGTGTTCCATCCGGTTTTCGGGTATTTTACAGACGCCTATGGGTTGAATCAGGTGGCCATTGAAACCATGGGAAAGGCGCCCAGGGGAAAAGAATTGTCTGCCATTATCAAAAAGGTGAAATCGGAAAAGACACGGATAATTTTTGTCCAGCCACAGTTTGACCGGAATGCGGCCCAGAAAATTGCCGCTGCCATCCAGGGGAGTGTTGTCTCCATTGATCCTTTGGCCTTTGATTACCTGTCGAACATGGAGGCCATTGCCCGTATCCTCGAATCGAGCCTGGCCCACTAACTTAAGGATGATCTATGAAGACTGACCCGGTCATTGTCCTAGAAAATGTCTCCTTCTCCTATCATAAACGGCGGATCCTTGAAGATGTGACTCTCAGGGTAACAAACAAAGAGTTTGCCAGCATTGTGGGACCCAACGGCGGCGGAAAGACCACCCTTCTCAAATTGATTTTAGGGTTGATTCAACCGGATACCGGCAAGATCCTTGTATTTGGGCGACCGCCGGAACAGGCCAGGGAAAAAATCGGATACATGCCCCAGTTCTCCCACCTGGATATGAATTTTCCGGCAACCGTTCTGGATGTGGTTCTCATGGGAAGGCTTACCCGAAAAAAACTCTGGTTCTCCAAACAGGACAGACAAATGGCCCTGACCGCCATCGATGAGGTGGATATGGCTGCCTTTGCCGACACCGGCTTTTGTGAATTATCCGGCGGCCAGAAACAGCGGGTCCTGATTGCAAGGGCGATGTGCAGCACCCCTTCCATCCTGCTGCTGGATGAACCCACTGCCAATGTGGACCATGAAACGGAGCTGAACCTTTTTTCCATTTTAAAAAAACTGAACACGGACATGACCATCCTTTTGGTCTCCCATGACCTGGGCTTTGTCTCCCAGTATGTCAAAAGTGTCATCTGCGTAAACCGTCGGGTGGTCATCCATCCCACCAGTCTGATGGACGGCGCCCTCATCAAGGATATTTACAACGACGATCTGAAGATGGTCCGCCATGACCACCGCTGCAGCGAAGGAGGCCATTGCCATGATTGAGTTTTTCAATGCCCTGGCCGACCCGGACAACCGGTTTCTGCAATTGTCCATGATCATGGGAGGACTTGCTTCCATCTCCTTTGGCATCATCGGCACCTTTGTCACCACCAAACGTATCGGCTACCTGGCCGGAGCCATTTCCCATTCCGTGTTCGGCGGCATCGGTTTTGCCCTTTACCTTCAGGTAAGAATGGGGATCACCTGGGCAGACCCCATCCTGGGTGCGGTTCTGGCCGCTGTCCTGTCGGCCCTTGTCGTAGGGTTTGTGAGCATTTATGCAAAAGAGCGGGAAGACACCATCATCGGAACCCTTTGGGCTGTGGGCATGGCCGCCGGGATCCTCTTTATTGACAGGACCCCGGGATATTTTAACCTCAGCTCCTATCTGTTTGGCGACATTCTGCTGATTTCCACCCGGGACCTGATTTTTGTCGTTTGTCTGGACCTTCTGGTCGTCGGATTTTCCCTTCTTTTTTTCAACCGGTTTTTCGGGGTGTGCTTTGACACGGAGTTCACACACCTGCGGGGAATCAACACCAGTTTTTTTTATCTGCTTCTGCTGGTGTTAACGGCTTTGACCGTGGTGCTTCTGGTACGGGTTGTGGGCATCGTCCTTGTCATTGCCCTGCTCACCATTCCACCGGCCATCGCCTCTTTTTATGCCCGCAGGCTCTGGCAGATGATGGTCTATTCCATAATTTTCTGCGCCCTTTTTACCTGGGCCGGCTTAGGGTTAAGCTATTCGTTCGGCCTTTCTTCCGGCCCCACCATTATTGTTCTGGGCGGCGCTGTTTACCTGGTGCTTCTGGTGATCCACAACCAATTTAAATAATTGCATCCTGCCAAGGATATCTGAAAGAACTTTCTGGTTGCTATTTTCAAACAAATGTTTTATTTTTTTGTTTGAAACAAATATTTCAATAAAGGAAGGCCATGCCCAGAAAACCACCCCTGCCGACAAAAGAAAGAATTATAGATGTGGCCGGCGATATTTTTGGCAAAAATGGATTTAAAGCCGCAACCATCCGTCAGATAGCCACCGCCGCCCAGGCAAACCTGGCTGCCGTCAACTACCATTTCCGGGACAAGGAAGGTCTTTACCGGGCGGTGCTGGAGGATACGTTTTCAAAAGGCTTTCACCGCTTTCCCTATCGGAAAAACCCCGAAGAAAACAATGCACCGGACCAACAATTGCGCTCTTTTATCCGTGCCATGTTCCACCGATTCCTGAACAATGAGGGATGGGGCGGAATCTCGGGCAGGGGAAAACTCATTGCGCGGGAATTTTTCGAACCCACCCCTGCATTTGAACCCATTGTGGACACCTATATAAAACCCCACAAAGAGATTCTGGTGTCCATTATTTCGGATTTGTCCCGGGGCAAAGCCGGCATGGACAAAATACTGCCCTGCGCCATCAGCATTATCGGCCAATGTGTTTACTATACCTTTGCAGCACCCGTCATCCAGCGGATCGCCAGGGAGTTTCTGCCCACACAGGAAAACATTGACTTTCTTGCAGATCATGTTTTCTGGTTTTCCCTGGGCGGCATTCAGCAGATAAACACCCGGCCCGTTGACAGGAAACCACACCTTTAGTGAACACGATTCAGGAGAAACACCCATGAAAAAACCCTGGCCCCTTTTAATCCTTGCAATCCTGATCATCCTGGCGTTCCTCTCCTGGCGGTTTTTTTTCTCAAAAGAACGCCGGCCAGACACGCTCAGGGTTTCGGGAAACATAGAAGTGACCGAGGTACAATTGGGTTTCAAAATAGGCGGCAGGCTTGAACAAAGACTTGCCGATGAAGGCGATATGGTCTTTCGGGGCGATTTGCTGGCCCGCATGGAAAACCAGGACCAGAAGATTGGTCTGGGCCTTGCCAAGGCCAAGCTTGCCCGGGCAGAATCTGTGCTCGCAGAACTGACGGCAGGAAGCCGTCCCGAAGAGATACAACTGGCGCATGCCCGGATGATTGGGGCCCAGCAAGCGCTTCTGGAACTCACCCGGGGAAGCCGTTCCCAGGAGATTGAATCGGCCAGATCAGATCTGGAAACGGCCTTGGCAGCTTTAAAATCCGCCCAGTCCCAACTGACCCAGACAAAGGAGGATTACCAAAGATTTTCCATTCTTTTCAAGAAAAAAAGCGCCACCCAGCGGGATTTTGAACTCTACCGGACCCGGTATGAGATCGCCCAGAATGATCTGGCCCAGGCAGATTCCAGGGTCCATTCCGCCCGCCAGGCCCTGTCCCTTCGCCTGGAAGGTCCCAGATCCGAACAGATTGAACGGGCAAGGGCGGTCCTGGGCCAGGCCCAGGCCGAGTACGATCTGGTAAAAGCAGGTCCGAGAAAGGAAAAAATCGACCAGGCACAGGCGCTGGTTGCCGAAGGGGTCCAAACCGTGAACCAGGCCAAACAGCAATTGTCCTATACCGAGCTTTTCGCCCCCATGGATGGTGTCATCCTGACCCGGTCTGCAGAGCCCGGGGAATATCTCAGCCCGTCCACCCCGGTGATAACCCTGGGAGATCTTTCCCGCCCCTGGCTACGGGCCTTTATCAATGAAACGGATCTGGGCCGGATACACCTCAAGGACAAGGTGACCGTGACCATTGATTCTTTTCCGGATAAAACATACCAGGGCGTTCTCTCGTTTATTTCCAGCCAGGCGGAATTTACTCCCAAATCGGTCCAGACCTTTGAAGAGCGGGTAAAGCTGATGTTCCGGATAAAAATAGACCTGGAAAACCCCCATGGCCAGCTGAAGCCCGGAATGCCCGCAGATGCACTTATTGCACTGCCTGTAAATTAAAATGGACCTCCAAAGCTTGGAAAAAAAAGAGCGCTTTGCCATTGAGGCCCGGGATCTGACCAAACAATTCGGCAGCCTTGTTGCCGTGGACAAGGTCTGTTTTCAGGTTTGCAAAGGGGAAATTTTCGGCATTGTCGGACCCGACGGCGCCGGCAAGACCACCTGTCTGCGCATGCTGGCCAGCATCATGGATCCGGGATCAGGATCCGCTTTCATAGCGGGTTTTGACACAAAAACCCAGGCCCCAAAGGTAAAAGAGCACCTTGCCTATATGAGCCAGAGATTCGGCCTGTATCCGGATCTGACCGTGGGGGAAAATATTTGTTTTTATGCCGACCTCTACGGGGTCCCGAAAAAGGGGCGGCAGACGCGCATTGACGATTTGCTAGGCTTCAGCCAGATGCAGCCTTTCCGCCAAAGAAAAGCCCGGGATCTGTCCGGAGGCATGAAGCAGAAGCTTCAACTGATCTGCGCCCTGATCCATACCCCGGAGGTGCTGCTTTTGGATGAGCCCACCAACGGGGTAGACCCGGTCAGCAGAAGGGATTTCTGGCGGATTCTCTACGAGATCGTCAAACAGGGGGTCTCCATTCTGGTAACAACGGCATACCTGGATGAAGCGGAACGCTGTCACAGAATCGGGCTGGTGGACCAGGGAAAACTCCTGGCCACGGGAACCCCCCGGCAAATTAAAGGATTGCTCAAGGGCCAGGTCCTCACCATCCGAAGCCAGGACGCAAGAAAGATCAACCGGCTGCTGGCAGAAAAATTGAACGGCCTGATCGTCAATGTGTTCGGGGATACCGTGCATGTTGTCTGTGAGCAGGTTCAGGAAACCCGGAAAAAAGCCCTGGGTCTGATCCAGGAAGCAAATTTACGAATGGATGAAATAAAACAAGCCTTGCCCACCCTGGAAGATGTGTTTGTGAGCATGATGTCCCAAAAAAACAGACCGGACACTCCTGCTCAACCCTTTCACGCGGCCAGCCGGACCCTGTCCGGTAATGCCGTGCAGGTAAAGGATCTGACCCGGGTCTTCGGCGCTTTTACAGCAGTGGACACCCTGAGCTTTGAGGTCCCAAAAGGAGAGATTTTCGGATTCCTCGGGCCCAATGGTGCCGGGAAAAGCACCACCATCCGAATGCTCTGCGGACTTCTGGCCCCCAGTTCCGGCACAGGAACCGTGGCAGGCTATGATATCGGATCCCAGGCCGAACAGATCAAACAGCACATCGGGTACATGAGCCAGAAATTTTCTTTGTATGAAGATCTCACGGTGGAAGAAAACATCCAGTTTTACGGCGGCATCTACGGCCTTCAGGGCCGTTTTTTGAACAAAAGAAAAACCTGGGCCGTGGAAATGGCAGGCCTTCCGGACAATGGCAAAACCCTGACCAAAAATTTAAGCACTGGGTACAAACAACGGCTTGCCCTTGCCTGTGCCATCCTCCATGAACCCCCCATCCTTTTTTTAGACGAACCCACATCCGGGGTGGACCCCATCAGCCGTCGGCATTTCTGGGACCTTATTTACACCATGGCAGGCCAGGGAATCACGGTGTTCGTGACCACCCACTATATGGAAGAAGCAGAGTATTGTGACCGCATTGCCTTGATTTATAAGGGCCGGATGATTGCCATGGGAACCCCCATGGCCCTTAAAACCCGCCACATGCACGAACAGATTCTGGATATCCGCTGCGAATCGCCCCAGGCAGTGGCCCAAATCCTTGGGGGTCTGCCGGGCGTGGGGGATGTGTCCTTGTTCGGGGCCGGTCTCCATGTGACCACCCTGGATGCGCTTTTGGCCCACAAAAATATCTGCCAGAAACTTTCCGATCTGAACATTACCGCCTATACCATTGAAAAAATTTTGCCGGGCATGGAAGATGTCTTTATTTCCCTGATCGAAGCAGATGATCGAATCCATGGAACCTGCAAATCCGGGGAGCATGCGCCATGAAGCTTCAGCGCCTTTTTGCGGTTGCCCGAAAAGAGTTCATCCATGTGGCCAGGGACTGGCGCAGCCTTTTTTTATCCCTGGCCATTCCCGTGATCCTGATCATGCTCTTCGGGTATGCCCTGACCCTGGATTTGCGGAAAGTGCCCATGGTGGTCTGGGACCAGTCCCGAAGCGCCCAGAGCCGGGATCTTCTGGCTCTGTTTGCAGGATCCCCCTATTTTTCCATCATTGGTTACCATGACACGTATAAAGACCTGCAGCTGGATCTGGACAGGGGAAACGCCATGGTCGCCGTTGTGATCCCTTCTGATTTTGCCCAAAAAATCATCGGACAAAAAAAAGTGGATATCCAGATTATCGGTGACGGCAGCGATGCCAACACCTCCCGCCTCGCCATGGGGTATGCGGCCACCGTGGGCCTGATCTATTCGTCTGATATCACGGCCAGAAAAATGCAGCTTGCGGGCAGAAAAAATCTGTCGCCCCCTGTGGAAATGGTCAGCCGCTCCTGGTACAACCCGGATCTGCGAAGCCAGAATGTGATCATACCCGGAATCATCGCCATTGTCATGGTGGTGATCGCCGCCATGCTCACCTCTGTGACCATTGCAAGAGAATGGGAAACCGGCACCATGGAACAGCTCATCTCAACGCCGCTGAAAGGCCCGGAACTGATTTTCGGCAAGGTGATCCCCTATTTTGTCATCGGCATGCTTGATGTGGCCATTGCCGTTGCCATGGGTAAATGGCTGTTTGATGTGCCCATTGTGGGCACTGCAGGCCTTTTGTTTGCCATGGCCGCCATTTTTCTGACCGGGGCCCTTTTCTGGGGAATGAGCTTAAGCATTATTTTAAAATCCCAGGTGCTGGCCAACCAGATCGCCATTGTGTCCGGCTATCTGCCCACGCTGATCCTGAGCGGTTTTGTGTTTGCCATTGAAAACATGCCCGGCCCCATCCAGTGCATTACCTATATTGTGCCGGCCCGGTATTTTATTGCGATCCTGCGGGGGATATATCTCAAAGGCATCGGCCTTGAAATTCTCTGGGTGGATGCCCTGCTGCTTTCGGTTTATGCCCTTGTCATGATTTTTCTGGCCAATCGTAAATTTAAATTCAAACTGGAATAAATATGATCCATCGCATAAAACAGATGCTCATTAAGGAATTCTTACAAATGCTGCGGGATCCGCGCATGCGGGCAGTCATTTTCGGAATGCCCGTGATCCAGATGGTGATCATGGCCTTTGCCCTGACCACGGATGTAACCGAGATCCGTACCGCCTTGCTGGACATGGACAAAAGCGTTTCCTCCCGGGAGTTGATCAGCGACTTTACGGCAGGCGGCTATTTTCAGATTGTCCGGATGGCCGCATCCCAGGGTCAGATTGCAGATCTGCTGGACCAGGCCGTTGTGCGGGCTGTCATTTATATACCCTCAGGATTTGAACAGGCCATTTCCAAAGGCGTAACCGCCAAGGTCCAGGTGTTGACAGACGGAACAGACGCCAATACCACGGCCATTGTCCAGGGATATGCCGGCCGCATCATCCAGGCCTATTCTCATAAAAAGCTGGAAAAACAGCTGGAAACTTGGGGAATCACGCCTGTGCCTTTGCTGGTGGACCCTGTGGAACGGGCCTGGTACAATGCAAACCAGGAGAGCAAATACTATTTTGTTCCTTCCCTTATTGCCGTGATGCTCTTTATTTTCAGCCTGCTTTTGACCAGCATCGGCATTGTCAAGGAAAAGGAGATCGGCACCATTGAGCAGGTCATGGTCACCCCCATCCGGAAAATAGAGTTTATCCTGGGCAAAACCATTCCCTATATGGTCACAGGCTACATTTCCATGACCATCATGCTGGTTGTGGCGTTTCTGGTCTTTGACATAAAGGTGAAGGGAAGTCTTGTCCTGCTCTACGGGCTTTCCGGCCTCTATCTGTTCGGGAACATGGGTATTGCCCTTTTGATCAGTGCCTCTGCCGCCACCCAGCAGCAGGCCATGCTCACCAGTTTTTTGATTTTAATGCCCTGCGTCATGCTGTCCGGGTTCATGTTTCCCATTAAAAACATGCCGGCCCTGGTCCAGCATGCCACCTGGCTGAATCCCATGCGCTGGTATCTTGAAATTCTCCGGGGAATTGTGATGAAGGGGGTGGGCATACAGGTCCTCTGGCCGGCCATCCTGGGTCAGACAGCCCTGGCCATGGCATTCATCTCCCTTGCCTGGGCCCGGTTCAGCAAAACCTTATCCTAGGAGGCTGCCTGCCGGTTGGTTATGTTTCCATAAACCTTTCATCTGATTTCATTGTGGCGGCTTCTTTCTGGGTTTTTTCCAGCCAGCCTGTGGCCGTTACCGCTTTGATATCAAACCTGGGCACATAGGGTTTGATATCAATGAGGGGGGTGTTGTTAAGGACATCAATGCCCCGGACAAAAATCAAATTTTTATCCCGACCGGTGAGTTCCACAATGGACAATCCGATGGGATTGGGTCTTCTGGGGGCACGGGTGGAAAACAGTCCCCGCTTCTGGGTGTCCAGAAACGGGGTTACCAGAAGATCATATCCCGAGGACTTGTGAAAATGATACAATAGGATAATATGGGAAAATCCTTGTATATCTGCCAATCCTGGCTCATATTCCGGATTGATCACAAGGGTTCCTTCTATATCCCCGGCACCGGTTGGCTGGATGGGCATACCTTTTAAATCATTGAACGGGGTTTTGATCACCCCGATGGGAGATATCTGCATGGTTTGCTATTTCCTTGAAAAGGGTTGTCCGGTTTCTACCGTTCTGTTTTGATGCATACAGGGCATTGTCGGCCCTGCCGATAACGTCGGTCAGGGTTCCAAGATCAGACCTATTTTTAAAATGGGCCACACCAAAGGACATGGTGATGTTCAAAAACTGATTTTCAAGAATGTTTCCGGATCTGTCCACCTGGACAAATTGAGCGGCCGCTATTTTTTCCCGGATCCGTTCCACAACCCGGACCGCTTCATCGCCGTCAGTTTCATCCAGAATGAACAAAAACTCTTCCCCGCCGTACCGGCCTGCCATATCAAAATATTCCCGCATGGACTCGGAAAGAATCTTCCCCACTTGTTTTAAAACCAGATCCCCCTGGATATGGCCACAGGTATCATTGACCCGTTTAAAAAAATCAATATCCCCCATGACGATGCTGGCCGATATCCCCGGTTTCCGTTCAAGCCGTTTTAAAATCTTTTCCACTTCTTGTTTTATTTTTCGGGAATTGTAAAGCCCTGTAAGGCCATCATATTCCGCCTGCTGTTTAAACTGGGTTTTTAAAAGCAGGGTGCTTAAAAAATTGCACATGATCTCCACGGTGCTGACCTCATAATCCTTAACCGATGCTTCTTTGCCGAAAAAATCCCCCCCGAACAGATAGGCCCCGCCATAATTCTGGGGAAAAAAGACATACCCCATGACATCGCACCCCATGCCCGGAACATTGATATGGGAAACTTTTTTGTTTAAAAATGCATTGACCTCATTGACATAGCGTTTGTCCCGGGCATCCAGAAACAGCCGCAGCTTTCGGCCTTCCTCCAGATCCAGGCGGAACTTTTTGGGATCCAGCACCTTCACCACCTCCAGAATCAGGCGGTCATTAATAATATTGGTCACCTTGTACAGCACAGAGATATCAAACATCAGGGTTTCCTGGATAATCTCAAGGGGATAATGAAAGCATTCATCATTGCCGGCATCTGCGTTCAGCTCCTTTAAAAAAACAGATAATTTACCCAGCCGTTTTAAGATGGTTTTTGCATCTGATTCATGCTTTCTCATGGAAGTTCCTTTTGGTTTTGAGAATCAAAGGCGATCTGCCCGTCAAAGGCCAGGATCAGCACCCGGATACGAATTTTACCCCTGGCAAACCCTGTTGCATTTTCCATGATTTTTTTTACCACAAAGCCCAGCAGTCCGGGATAAGCCGGATAAATATAGGAAAATGCGTGGCGGGCGGTATTGGCCTGGCGTATATCGCGAAAAAGGCCTTCATCTCCTGTGATCTCCCGGGCCCATCGGGCAAGGGTTTTCAGGGTCAGTTCAGATTTTGCCGCATGGGTGTGTTCAAACCCCAGGGACATTTTAACAGCCTTGCCGAAAAAAACAGTATAGATAATTTCCCGGACACTCTTTTTTATGAGGGCCTCATCAATGGCAGCCTTGAAAAAATCCCCGGTCTGCACAAAGGCTTCTTCAAAAAAGGCGGGAAAAAGTCCCAGGGCATACCGTTCACTCCGCCTTCCCGTGGTAAACACCAGGGTGTCAATACCCCGGGCTGCGGCCACCGATATGCTGGACCGGATGGTGGCAATATACGCGTCATGGGACAAGGGTTTTACAATGCCGGTGGTCCCGAGAATGGAGATGCCGCCGACAATTCCCAGCCGTGCATTCAGGGTTTTTCGGGCAAGAATTTCTCCCTGGGGAACAAAAAGTTCAATGGTCACCTGTTTGCCGGGCAGAATGGTTTGGGCAAACACCTCTTTTACCACATTCAGAATCATTTGCCGGGGACCCGAATTGATGGCCGGTTCTCCCACCCCCACTTCAAGGCCTGGCTTGGTAACCCTTCCCACACCCTTACCGCCCTTTATAATCACCTTGAGCTCTTTGGCGGATGAAAGGGTCACTTTGGCTCCGATCTCGGCCTTGTGGGTGATGTCCGGGTCATCCCCGGCATCTTTTATCACGGATGCCTTGCAGCAGGTGTCTGAAAGGATGAGGACTTCCTTTATGGCAATATTTTTTTTTTCACCTGTTAAAAATTCAATATCAACACCAACAGGTGTCTGGGACGTAACAAGGGCCAGCAGGGCCGCCTTTACCGAGGCAGCGGCTGCCGCCCCCGTGGTGAATCCCTGTTTAAGCACTTTGGACGTCATGGTGCTCCTTGCCCG
>JAHIVS010000702.1 GCA_018816605.1 Pseudomonadota bacterium | reverse complement strand
TGGCTTCCAGAATTTCATGGTGAAACAGGTCAAACCCTGTTTGAGCCGCCAGTCGTTCAGCCACTTCCAGACCCCTGCTGCCGGATTCCCTTGAAATAGTGATGAGGTTGGTGGGAAGAACCTGGAGAGAAGGTGAGGTTTTACTCAGTTCCCACCGCTTGATTTGTTCATCTATAATTTTATGAATGGACCGATTCATGATATCCTCCTTTGGTTATGATTATAAGGATGTATGAATGATATTCATATAATAAATAAAATTCATACTTTAGTCAATTTTTATTGTTTTTTACTCCAAGGAAGAGATGACGCCAATTCAAATTAACCCTTTGCCGGCCTGGGCCTGGATGGCCGTGATGGCAACCGTGTTGACAATGTCCGGTATGGTGCAGCCACGGCTCAGGTCGTTGATGGGTTTGTTCAGGCCCTGAAGGATGGGTCCGATGGCCACGGATTTTTCCGAAGCCCGCTGAACCGCCTTGTAGGTGTTGTTTCCCGTATTCAGATCCGGAAAAATAAACACCGTGGCCTTACCGGCCACCCTGGACTCGGGCAGTTTTGTCTTTGCCACCTCAGGATCAATGGCGGCATCATATTGGAGGGGTCCCTCAAGCAGTAGGGAAGGGTCCGTCTCTTTGGCAATCTGTGTTGCCTTGATCACTTTTTCCACATCCACTCCGGTTCCGGACGTACCGGTGGCGTAAGAAAGCATGGCAACCAAGGGTTCAATGCCAAACACCTTTGCCGTCTTTGCCGATGTAATGGCAATTTCAGCCAGCTGTTCGGCCGTCGGGTTCGGGTTGACGGCGCAATCTCCGAACACCAGGACCCGGTCCTTGAGGCACATCAAAAAGACAGACGAAACAATGCCGGCGCCCGGCCGGGTCTTGATGATCTGGAATCCGGGTAAAAGGGTGTGGGCCGTGGTATTAATGGAGCCGGAGACCATGCCGTCTGCATGGCCCTTCTGAACCATCATGGTCCCGAAATAGGTGGGGTCCATCATTGTATCCCTGGCCATGTCCATGGTGATCCCCTTTGCTTTTCTCAATTGGAAAAAGGTCTCAACATAGTCCTCCAGATGGATGCTTTTGTCCGGCTGAACAATTTTTGCCCCGGAAAGGTTTAAGCCCAGTTCCTGGATTTTCTGATGGACGGCTTCTTCCTTTCCCAGCAAGGTGATGTCGCACACCAGACGGCGCAACAAAATATCGGCAGCCCGGAGTATTCTTTCTCCGATGCCTTCGGGCAAAACAATATGCTGCCGATTCTTTTTGGCCTTTTCGATGAGGCCGTACTCGAACATCTGGGGCGTGATCCGAAGGGATTTTCTTGCCGCAAGCTTTAGCCTGAGTTCTTCCGTATCCACATGGGTCTCGAAGGTACCAAGGGCCAGGGCAATCCGCTTGGGATTTTCCGGGGAAATCCTTCCATGGAGATGGTTCAAGGCCATGGCTACGGTATGGCTTGGCTCCCCGGTCTGGATGATGGGCACGGGAACCCCTTTCCATCCTTCGATAAGCCGCAGAATCGTGTCCGGCATCCGTATTCCTCCGGTTACCATGATACCCGAAATATCGGGATAGGAAGAGGAGTATCTGGAGGCAAGGCTGGTCAAAACGATGCTGGACCGATCCCCGGAACTGATCACCAGGCTATCCTTTCTGATATGGTTGAGAAAATTGGGGGCCAGCATGGCAGCAATAATATAATCCGAAATCTGGTTGTCCATGTCCTCTTTGCCATACAGAATTTCCGCATTAAAATATTTTTGAACATCCCGGATGGTCGGCCGGCTCAGGGTAGAAAGTTCCGGAATTGCGTAGACCAGGCAATCTGACGAATGGAGCGCCTTTTTAAGGGTAGCCTTCAACGTCTCCAGGCAAAGGGGATCTGCCCGGTTGACAAGCACCCCCAACACATCCACCCCTTTGTTCCGAAGTCTTTCGATGGAGAGCTGGTTGGAGCTGACCACCTCGTCAATGGACTTCTGGTAACCGTTTGAAACCACAATGGCCGGGCTGCCGAGAATCGCCATGATGTCGGCATTGATATCAAACTCAAAGGCTTCGCTGCCCGCCGCAAAATCGGTCCCCTCGCACAGAACAAACCGACATTTTTCCTCAAGCTGCTTATATTTGTTAAGGATGGTTTCCATCATTTCAGCCTGCCGGCCGGAGTTGATCATATTCTTTGCCTCTTCCATGGTAAAGGCATAGGTCTCTTCATACCGAAGGCCGATATAGAAATGGGACAGCACCAGATCAATATCAAAATCTTTGCCGTTTTTTTCAGACACATTTATGATGGGCCTGAAAAATCCGACAATCCGGATATCCCTCAATAGGAGTTGCATAATCCCCAGGACGATCAACGATTTCCCGCTCTTGGTTTCTGTTGGGGTGATGTATAAGCTGTTTGCCATGAATATATCCTTTTTTTATTTCAAATGAAAACCGAAGCAAATTCAATCGGTCTGTTTTACTGGATGTCCGCCACCCGGTCATCCTTGATGACCCGGGCAACCTTCAGATCCTGCCGTCTCTTTAGCAAAAGAAATGCCACGGAATATTTCTCCAGGCACAATATCATTCAGGATAGCCCGGCAGCCCTGGCGCAGGTCTGATTCCCTTAAAAAAAATGGATGCTAAAAAAATATCGGGTCACGGAAAAGGGCAGGATCTCTATGCACAGTGTAAAAAAACCGGACAGGCAGTCTTTGGTGAAAACCCTTTTTAAACGGTTCAAAACCGCTGAGAACCTTATAAAAACAAGCCTGCCTTTTCTTTGGCAAAAGACGGCATCTCTTCTGGTACTCATTTTGCAAATCACCTGGCCAAACGATCTGAAAATAGGCAGGACTATTGAATCAGGCGAACAACAACCAGACACCTATTGAAACGAATGGGACTCTATTTATGGCTAAAGTAATTTTCGGCGCATGGGATGGTAAGGTCATCGACAATCGAAACAGACAAATATTTGAAATAGAGGAACACCCGGAATTCAACGATTTTGATGAATTTAATACGGGAAACCCCATCAAGGCTTTTTTCGGGGGACACGGATTTTTTATTTTTGAAAAAAAGGTGAATCTTTTAGATGCCCTGCTTCATTATATGGAACGGGTGGCCAAAGAATCCTGCGGCAAATGCACCCCTTGCAGGGTCGGTACCCAGATCATTAAACGCAAACTTGAAGACCTGGTCAACCGGAAAGGCAGCCCCAAAGACCTGGATGAAATTGAAATCATTGCAGAACAGATAAAAAGCACCTCCCTGTGCGGGCTGGGACAAACGGCAACCGTAGCCCTCCTTGGGATGTTCCAATTCTTCAGGGAGGCAATCCTGTCAGAACTTTCAACCCCCATCCCCCTGAGGCAACCCTGTGAAACCTATGTGTCGGCACCTTGTATAGAAGCCTGCCCTTCAAAGGTGGATGTGCCCAAGTACATTGACTACATCAAGGACGGTAAGTTTACCCACTCTCTGGGGGTAATTTTACACAAATATCCCATGGCCGCCACCTGTGGCCGGGTATGTGTGCGGTTTTGCGAGATGGCGTGCCGACGCACCCAGGTGGATGAAGCTGTCGGGATAAAGGTACTCAAGAGATTTGTGGCTGACCATGAGCAAGGGGTGATCCATGAATGGTTTTCAGCCTATGCCCCCGAGGACCCAAAGGATCCGCATCTGCAAGTGGCCGTTGTGGGTACCGGGCCGGCCGGCATTGCCGCGGCCTATCATTTGCTGCTCAAGGGATATCCGGTCGATATCTTTGAGGCCAGGTCCATTCCGGGCGGCATGGCGGCCACGGGTATCCCCGAATATCGGCTTCCAAAAGCGGTGCTTGCCAAAGAGGTTTCCATCATTGAAACCTTGGGGGGCCGGATCTTTTACAATCAGAAAATGGGCCGGGACTTCACCCTTAACGATCTTGTGGATAAAGGATACGCCTCTGTATTTCTGGGTATCGGTACCCACAAGGGCAAAACGATGCAGGTGGCCTATGAAGACCCTGAAATACACGGTTATGACTTTGGAGTGGATTTTCTGCTTCGCATCAACCACGACTATATTGACCGGGGTATTCCCATGGAACTTGGTGAAACAATGGTGGTGGTGGGAGGGGGAAATGTGGCCATGGACTGTGCCAGATCAGCCCTGCGAATGAACGTTAAACAAGTTCATTTGATCTATCGAAGGAGTGAGAAGGAAATGCCCGCCGACCATGAGGAGATTGAAGCAGCCAAAAAAGAAGGCGTTATCTTTCATTTCCTGACCAACCCCACCAAGATCCTGGTGAAGGATGGCAGGATAAAGGGGGTTGAACTCATCAAAATGGCGTTGGGAAATCCGGATGAGACCGGAAGGAGCAGCGTGGTTCCTGTTGCAGAAAGCGAATTTACCATCGAGAC
>JAHIVS010000497.1 GCA_018816605.1 Pseudomonadota bacterium | reverse complement strand
CCTTTTCGTCTTCGCCGTAAAGATATTCAGTGGGCTTGTATTCCTCTGCGCCGGTGGCCAAGACCGCCGCGCCGTGCTTGATCTCGGTGACGCCTCTATCGGATTTGAGCTTGGTTACGAAATTGCCCACATAACCGGTGACGTCCAAGATCTCGGCGTTGTGATATACGCGAATCGACGGGTTCTTATAGATCTCGCTGATGGTGTTGTTCAGATAGGTTTGAACATCCAGGCCGTCCAGGGTGTAGTGCAGCTTGCGCGCTGCGCCGCCCAGCACTTTTTCCTTTTCCACCAGGCAGACCTGGTGTCCCTGCTTGGCGATGGAAAGGGCGCAGGTCATGCCGGCAATCCCGCCGCCGACCACAAGGGCCGCCTTGTTGACCGGCAGATCAAATTCCAATAACGGCTCCAAAAGACTGGCCCTTGCCACGGACATCCGGACAATGTCCTTTGCCTTTTGAGTGGCCTCATCCTTTTGCTTGGCATGGACCCAGGAACACTGTTCCCGGATATTGGCCATGTCCAGGTAATACTGATTGAGGCCCGCCTCCCGAAGGGTGTCCCGGAACAAGGGCTCCAGGGTTCGAGGGGAACAGGCGGCAATCACCACCCGGTTGAGCCCTTTTTCCTTTGCAAGGTCCGTTATTTCCTTGGCAGAATTGGTGGCGCAGGAAAAGATCTGCTCTTTTGCATAAACAACGTGGGGCAGGGTTCGGGCATACGCCACCGTGGAGGGCACATTGACCACACTGGAGATATTGGCCCCGCAATGGCAGACAAACACGCCGATCCTGGGCCCTTCTCCCGAGACATCCCGTTCAACGGGGTAGATTCTGTCACGGGCAAGCTTCCCCCGCCGATAATCCAGAAGCTCTCCTATCTGGGAGCTGGCCCCGCTGGCGGTGAAAACCGATTCCGGAATATCCGTCGGCCCCTGGAAGGCGCCGGTGACAAAGATACCGGGTCGATTGGTCTGGATGGGATTGCTGGATTCTGTCTGGCAAAACCCATGGGCATTCAGATCGATGCCAAAGATTTGGGAGATCTCTTTGTAGGCCTTGGGCGGGTTCAGCCCCACGGACAAGACCACCATATCGAATTCTTTGGATTTAACACCCGCATCGGTGGTGGCATACCGGACAACCACATTCCCGCTGTCCGGAATCTGTTGTTCAACCGATGCGTAGCTTCGGATGAATTGTACCCCCGGCAGGGCTTCCGCCCTCTGGAAGTATCGCTCGAAATCCTTGCCAAAGGAGCGGATGTCGTTGTGGAAAATGGTGCACTCGGCATCTTCATAGTGGTGCTTGGTCAATATCACCTGTTTCTGGGTATAGGTGCAGCACACGCCCGAGCAATAGCTGTTGTCCCCTTGGGTCACCCGCCTGGAACCCACACATTGGATCCAGGCAATTTTTTTGGGACGGGTCTTGTCCGAAGACCGCAGCACCTGTCCTTCAAAGGGACCTGTTGAGGAAAGGAGTCGTTCATAGTCCATACTGGTCACAACGTTTTTCATCCGTTTGTACCCGTATTCGTCTTTTACGCTGGGGTCAAAGGGCGTCATCCCCGAGGACAAAATGATGGCCCCGACATTTATATCCGTTTTCTGGAGTGTCTGTCTGAAATCAATGGCACCGGCCTGACAAACCCCCGAGCAGATATCACACTTGTTCTCCTTAAGCTTCAGACAGGAATCATCAATATAGGCCACCAGGGGAATGGCCTGGGAGAAAAACACATGAACGGCTTTATTGTCGGATATTTCCTGGTTGAATGCATCCGGGTATTGAACCGGACAATAGGTCACACAGGTGGTACAGCCGGTGCATTTGTCCTCAATGATATACCGGGGGCGGGTTTTAAGGCTTACCCGGAAGTCCCCCTGGGTCCCTTCAACCGTGGTGACCTCGCTGAATGTCAAAATCTCTATGTTTGGATGCCGGCCGACCTCGACCAGTTTGGGAGACAGAATTCACATGGAGCAGTCATTGGTGGGAAAGGTCTTGTCCAGCTGGGCCATGTGGCCGCCGATACTCGGTCCCTTCTCGACCAGGTACACCTTGAACCCTGCTGTGGCAAGGTCAAGGGAGGCCTGGATACCGCTGACCCCTCCGCCGACGACCATGACATCTCCAAAATTTTTGCCTTCCCGCTTTTTAGAAATAAGATTATCAGAAAATTGTTGAATTACTTGTTCTGGCAATACGTCATTTCCCACTTTCTCTTCTCCTCATCAATTTTTCGGGTGTGGTGCGGCCACCCTATAGCAGTTCACTGATAATTTCCGTGATGTCTTTTACCTCAAGAACCCCTTCATAGGAAAGGTTCAGGCGGCTTTCTTCAAAGTTGGTGATGCAGTATGGACAGGCGGTTGCAAGGATCTGGGCGCCCGCCCCGTGGGCCTGCTGCAACCGGATGTCGGAAAATCGTTCTTCCCTGGGGGTGTCCATCCAGATTCTGCCGCCGCCGCCGCCGCAGCACAGACTATTCTTGCCATGGGCCGCCATCTCCACCAGTTCCAACCCGAAAATTTTGTTTAACACCTTCCGGGGGGCGTCATACACCCCGTTGTGTCTTCCCAGGTAACACGGGTCATGAAAGGTGACGCGTTTGGGATATTCCCCTTTAAGCACAAGCCGGCCTTCCTCCAGCAGTTCCCCTAAATACTGGCTGATATGGACGACATCAAAATTGACCATAAATTCAGGGTATTCGTTTTTAAAGGTGTGATAGCAATGGGGAGAAGAGACAATAATCTTTTTCACCCCGCTGTCGATAAAGGTTTTGATATTGGCCCGGGCCAGGTCCTTGAACACCTGTTCGCTGCCGGTCTTCCGGATGCTTTCTCCGCAGCAGCTTTCCTTATCCCCCAGGATGCCGAAATCCACACCGGCGCTCTTGAGGATTTTGGCCGTGGCCGTTGCCACCCGTTTCATCCTCGGGTCATAGGAAAGATAGCAGCCGACAAAATACAGGGCTTCCATACCTTCGACATAGGGTTTTACAGACAGATCCTTTGCCCAGTCCGCCCGCTTTTTCCGGTCCCCCTGGAGGGGATTTCCTTCGGAAATCAGGCTGGCTCTGGCCGTCCGGGCCGATTTTACGGACGCGGGGAATAGTTCATATTCCGTTGCCACCCGGCGAAGGGCCACGGCCATATCGATCTGCTTGACGCCCCGGGGACATTGTGCCGGGCAGGTGCCGCAGGTGGTGCAGCGCCAGATATCTTCACCTTCCACTTCACTTAAACCAAAGGCCGCCTCCCGGATAAGTCTGCGCATGCTGAAGGGTCTCACCCTATTCCACGGGCAGACCGTATCACACAATCCGCACTGAAAGCACAATTTAAAGACGTCTCCGCCAGCCTCTTTTATCTCATCTATTACTTCCAGGAAAGGCGCTATTGTTTCCATGGTCCATCCTTTCTGTCCTTAACGATTTGCCCTATGGATTTTAGTCTTTCGCATTCATCCGGGCAACAACGTCCAGTATCTTGTCCATGCCAAATTTGTCTGCCAGGGATTCCAAACCGATCTCCAGATCTTCCTGCTCTTCCTTTCGGCCGTCTGCATCCTCTTGTCTTTCTTCCAGAATCAAGGCATCATGCATGCACCACTTCACACACAGGGGTTCTTCTTCGCCTTCACACATGTCACATTTGAGGGGCAGACCGGAATCGGGTTCCTTGAACTCGTCCCTGGAAGGACAGGATGCCCTGCAAAAGGAGCACTCGTCGTATTCCTTGCCGTCAATGGTGTACTTGTCCCTGCCGGCACATTCCGAAACCGTATATTCTCCCGCATAAACAGGTACATACAAATCCCTCAGCGGCTCCCGGATGATCCGGATCCGGGACCTTGCGGGATTATTGCTGCTATACTTGGGCGCTGCATGGAAGGCGGAACAAATCATCTCACAGGCCCGGCAGCCGTTGCATTTATCCACATTGATTTTGATGGTTTTTATGGTCTTCTTCTGGGGTTCTGCTTTTTTTATTGTATCACCGGTCACGGTTTTTTGCCCTCCGCTCTAATGGGTCTTGTGTTCTGCTGAAGTCTGATTGCCAGATGTCTTTTGGTCAGGCAACACGTTGCCCTCCGTCAATATCCCTCTTTCAATGAAATCATCGGCCACAAAATCCAGGCCCAATTCATCCAAAGATTCTTTGGTGGGAATGCCGTCATCATTCCACCCCTTAAATTTGTAATAGGTATCCAAAAGCTCTTTTTCAAGTTCAGGAAACCGTTTCTTCCAGTGGTTTTCGGGCGGTCTTTCATCTTTTCGCCGCATACCCCTTCGTATATTAATGGCCCGAACCAGGGTCCGGTAACGCTTGGCTGCCTGGGACAATTTTTCCTCATCCATCTGTATCCCGGCCCCTGCCGAAATAAACTTCGGGTAATTGTGGATATGATAGGGCGGTTTTAAAGGGAAGGAAGAAAGACCTGCACACTGGCCGAGGGCATCATCAATGTAGTGCATCCGTTCCTGCCAGTCAACGATATCACAGCACATGTCAACGGTCGGATAAAAGGGCATTGAATTTTCACCCCTGGGTTCCCAGTCCAGAAAATACTGTTTGAATTTTTCGTCGGGCACATGGAACCAGTCTTTT
>JAHIVS010000496.1 GCA_018816605.1 Pseudomonadota bacterium | reverse complement strand
TCATCTGGCTGGATCAAAGAACCGCACGCCCTGTGTTCGGGGCAAAGGGGCTGGTCAATTTTGGTTTGAAGCTTACCGGGCTTGAAAAAAAACTCATGGATATTCAGACCCAGGGCAAAGGCAACTGGATCATCCAGAACCAGCCGGAGATATGGGCGAAGACCCATAAATATCTCCAGGTGTCCGGCTTTTTGAACCATCGGCTCACCGGCGAGTTCAGCGATTCTGCCGCCAGCCAGATCGGTCATCTGCCCTTTGACTATAAAAAACAAAGATGGGCAGGGAAATGGGCGTTGACCCGTCTGATTTTTCCCATTGAAATTGAAAAGCTGCCCGTTATGATACCACCGGGAGATCCCATTGGGGGGGTGACAAAAGAGGCCGGGGCTCTGACGGGTCTTCGGCCCGGCATTCCGGTGATTGCCTGCGGCTCTGATAAGGGATGTGAAACCCTGGGAGCCGGCGTCACCAACCAGACGATGGTATCCTTAAGCTTTGGTACCACCGCCACGGTCCAGACCACTTCCCAAAAATATTTTGAGGCCATCCCGTTCATGCCGCCCTATCCTGCACCGGTACCCGGGTGTTATAATCCCGAGGTGGAGATCTTCCGGGGGTTTTGGATGATTTCCTGGTTCAAGCAGGAATTTGCCCACAAGGAGGTTCAAGAGGCAGCACAACTGGGGATTGCCGCCGAGGAGGTACTCAACCGCTGCCTTGAGCAGACAAGCCCCGGCGCCATGGGTCTTGTGGTGCAGCCCTATTGGGGGGCCGGACTGGACCACCCCGACGCCAAGGGCGCCATGATCGGGTTTGGGGATGTTCACACCAAGGACCATATCTACCGGGCCGTGATTGAAGGGCTTGGCTTTGCTCTCTTTGAAGGCATGGAAAAGATTCAAAAAAGAGGAAAGGTCCGGGTCGAAAAAGCCACGGTCTCAGGCGGGGCATCCCAGAGCGATGAAATTTGTAAAATCACCGCGGATATTTTCAACCTGCCCATGGTAAAGGGACAAACCCATGAAACATCCGGGCTTGGGGCCGCCATCCTCACGGCTATCGGGGTGGGGATATATCCGGGGATTGACCCGGCCGTTGCCAGCATGGTCCGGGTCAAAACCGTGTTTGAACCAGACCCCAAAAATGTCATTATATATGGGCAATTGTACGCCAAGGTTTACCAGAAAATGTACAAGGCCCTGGCCCCCTTATATTCACAAATTCAGGAAATCACAGGATACCCTCAAAAATGAAAGATCAAGGACAAAACAGCGAGTTTACCCCCCAATGGCTTGAAACCGAACCCAAGGAAAACTCTTTTCGCTCCATTTTCAAATGGGGGGAAAAACAGGCCTTTAAAAATCCCAGCCAGGGTTTTTTGAAGGTGATCAAACAGGAACTCAAGCTGACGGATGCCGATTTTCAGCAGATGGAAAATACAGGCAACCAGACCATTAACCTGGATCTGCCCCCGGTGCTCTCCCCGGCCAATATCGAGGGTTTGGAAAAAATAGTCGGCCAAGAAAACCTTTCTTTGGCCGCCTATGACCGAATTAAATATACCAAGGGCAAGGCCATGGAAGATATCATGGCACTGCGCCAGGGCCTTGTAAAAGATATCTGTGATGTGGTGGTCCATCCCCGGCACAAGCAGGATGTGGCAGGGATTGTCAGCCTTTGCCATGATCAGAAGATTCCCGTCCATGTTTATGGCGGCGGCAGTTCCGTGACCTTTGGCCTGGATTGCCCCCGAGGCGGGGTGACCCTGGTGCTTGCCACCCACATGAACAAGCTGATTTCCTTTAATGAAACCAATCAGACCATCACGGTGGAACCGGGCATGATGGGGCCTTTCTACGAGGATCTGCTCAACCATGCCCCCCAAAAACTGTCTGCCAAAAAATCTTACACCGGCGGTCATTTTCCCCAGAGCTTTGAGTTTTCTTCCGTTGGCGGATGGGTGGTGACCCTGGGGTCGGGCCAGGCATCCTCCCTTTATGGAGATGCCGCCGATCTTACGATCAGCCAGGAATATGTCACCCCGAATGGCAGCTTTAAAACCCTTGAATATCCGGCCACGGCCACGGGCCCCAAACTCAACGATATCATGAAAGGATCCGAGGGCTGTTTCGGGGTCCTGGTATCCGTGACCCTGAAGGTGTTTGAATTTTTGCCGGAGAATAACCGGCAGTTCGCATTCATGTTCCCTTCGTTTGAATCGGCGGTGGCTGCCGGGCGGGAAATCAGCCAGGGACGGTTTGGTATGCCAGCTATTTTCCGGATTTCCGATGCAGAAGAAACCGATGTGGCCATGCAGATGTATGGCCTTGAAGGCGGCATCCTGGATAAATTCATGGGATTTAAAGGAATGAAAAAGGGTCGGCGATGTCTGGTGATGGGCCAGGCAGAGGGAGAAAAATATTTTGCCGCCAATGTATTGCGCCAGGTGAAAAAAGTCTGTCGAAAGAACCGGGGGTTTTTTGTCACCGGATACCCCATGGGAAAATGGTATAAGGGCCGGTT
>JAHIVS010000495.1 GCA_018816605.1 Pseudomonadota bacterium | reverse complement strand
TTCATTTTTTCAATAATGGGCTCCAACGGCCGTCCCGCATCCTTTTCCTTGACCAAACGACGGGAAAAACTGGCTGCCGCCGCGGTTTCGCCATGCATTACATAGATTTCCGTGGTGGCCAGCCCCAGGGTAAAGGCATTATGGCGGTTGGCGGTGGGCCCCCCCATGACATAGTGGGCGGCTGCCGTGCCCTTTCGTAGGGTCACCAGGGTCATGGGCACATCGGTCTGCTGAATGGAATAGATCAACGATTGTCCGATTCCTAAAAGCTCTGCTTTTTCCGCGATATCCCCGACATCTATGCCCGAGGTGTCCTGGAACCAGATCACCGGAATCCGGTCACGGCCGCAGAGGGTGACAAACTCGTTCATCTTTATCAACCCCTGGCGGTAAAGTTTGCCGCCGATACCGCCGTAGTCTGCATATTCCGGATAATCCTGACCCAGCCAGCCCTGGTTGTTGCCGATACAGGCCACCAGAAATCCGTCAATCTTGCAAAGCCCTGTGTAAACCTCAGGCCCGTAGTCGGATCTGAACTCCATGTGCTCACTTGCATCCACCAACCGGGCCAGAACTTCTTTGAAGTCGTAAATCTGCTTCTGGTTGATGGGTATCAAACGGGCAAGATCTGCTATGGGAAATCTGGGTTCCGCAGGCGCTGCCACCCTGAAAAATTTCGGATTATAGGCCGGCATATCTTTCATATAGTCTTTAAGCCCGTCCAGCACTCCTGTTTCCTCTTCATACACATAGCGGAAAAAACCGGTGGCGTCATGGTGAATCTCCACGGATCCCGGTGGTTTTGCCTTGTATTGTTTGGCCGCATCGATCAGGGCTTCCGCCCCCTCCACATCAAAATGACCCTTGGGAGACATGCCGCTCAAAATACCGCCGCCGCCCACGGCAATATTGCAGTCCTTATGGGCGAAGAGAATGGTGGGGCTGATGCCCTGGTACCCGCCGCCCGCAGGATTGGTTCCATAGATACCGGCCAGGATTGGAATTCCCATCTGCTCCAGTTCTGCATGGCGGTAGAAGGTGGTTCCGGACCCCCTTCTGTTGGCATAAAATTTTTCCTGGTTGGTCAATTTGACCCCCGAACAATTGACCAGCCAGACCAAAGGGATGTTCAGGCGCTTGGAAAGGTCGGTGGCCCGCAAAATATTCTCGGGCTGGCCCGGAAGCCAGGCACCGGCCATGACCTTATTGTCAAACCCGATGACCACAGCCCATTTGCCCGATATTTTTCCCAGGCCGTCAATGACATTGGTGGTGCCCTCTTCATTGTCTTCCGGATTGAACAGGGTGTGCAAGGGATGCCAGGTGCCAGGGTCAATGAGATATTCCAGACGCTGCCATACGGTCATTCCTCCCCTGGCATTGATTTTTTCTGCCGGCATTCCTGCGTTCTTTACCTTCTCCACCTCAACATCTATGCCGGCTTCCACCTGCCGGACCTGTTCAAGGTTTTTTTCAGAGCTGAGCATTTTTCCCTTGTTCAGCACGCTGCCAAATTCCGTCATCTTCTCAAAGTATTGTCGCATTCTTAAACTCCCGGTCCTCTTTTTGGGTTTCACCGTTCAGGCCATTAAAACGCACACCGATTCTGTGAGACAGGGTGGTATTGCCGTGGCCCTTCCGGTCCATATACTGACTTGACATTAAATATTTCTTTAAGTATAGACCTAAACTGTCTTGTTTAGAAAAAGCTTGTTTTTTTACTGACAACCCATCACTTATCTTTTGAATCAAGGAGAATCGAATGAGCACAGAAATTTTAGCCCCCATGCCCGGAACCATCATAGAAATCCTGGTCGGCCCGGGAGACGAAGTGGTTGAAGGACAGGAACTATTGATCCTGGAAGCCATGAAAATGGAGAATCCCATTGTTTCAACCATTGATGGAAAAATCAAAGAACTCAATGTGGCGGTTGATGACAAGGTGGCCACCAAACAGGTAATGCTGACCATTGAATAAATATCCAATGTCTGCGTTCTGACATTTTTCTCTGCAAAGGGCCTTGTCCCTCTGGCTGGGCTCTTTGCAGGATATCCCTGCCCATCTCTTGTTTGTTCCATTTGTTTTTTTAAAGTTAGAACCCCATAACCTTTTCTATCGGTTTATCTTTTTCCAGATTCAGGTTGTTCCACAATGTAAAACGCTGTTCTATTCTTTTTAAGATAGAAATAATATAAAGCCTTTGTCAAGAAATTTTTTAATCATATTTTATCTTGACTTTGGAAGGGATTTTTAGTTTAGTTGAACCCATTATATGAAACGGTGTTTTAATAGGCAATACATAAACAAAAATTCAAATGATGGTTGCTCCGTGAACGCAGGCAGATCAGAAAACAAAATAATTTCACTCGCCCAGGCCATCCGCAGGTATGTGGCAGGAGGCTGCCATATTTCCCTGGGCGGATTCACCGTGAGCCGAAACCCCATGGCGGCCGTCCATGAAATCATCCGTCAGAAAATCCGCGGTCTTCACATCTATGCCCACTCAAATGGTCAGGGGCTGGACGAGCTTATCGGTTCCGGGTGTATCGACCGGGTGGAGATCGCCTATTCCGGCAACGGCCGGTTTGCCCCCACCTGTATCTGCT
>JAHIVS010000494.1 GCA_018816605.1 Pseudomonadota bacterium | reverse complement strand
CGCCAGAGATTCGATGCCGGTTTCCTTGAAACGGTCCAGCAATGCCAGCACCTCTGGTTCTTCCACTTGTTTTAACACCCTGCCGTCGGCTGTGACCCTTTCGTCAATCTCCATGCGAAGGGCCCGGGGCACAATGGGGGCAGGGTATTGGCTGAAAATATCATAGGCATCGTAGCGGATTTCCCGTCCCAGCTCCAGCACATCCTTGAACCCCTTGGTGGTGATCAAACCGGTTTTGGCCCCTTTGCGCTCAATGATGGCATTGATGACCAGGGTGGTCCCGTGGATGACCTCTTCCACCCGGTCCATGAAACCATTTTGGAGTTGGGGAATGGTTTCAATCATCTGGCGGATGCCGAGTTCCACGGCATCCGACGGATCAGAAGGGGTGGTCAGGCATTTGTTCGTATGAAACTGCCCGGTAAGCGTGTTGACCAGAACAAAGTCCGTAAACGTGCCGCCAATATCACACCCCAGGCGATAGGTCTCTTCCAACGGCCACCTCCTTATTTGTACGATGTATTAATAAAACGCAGGCTCATTCCATTCTCCAAAAACCTGTCTGAAAACGCCGGCCATCTCTCCCACCGTGGCATAGGCATGGCAGCAGTTCACCAGGTAGGGCATGACGTTGTCGCTTCCTTTTGCCGCCGTTTCCAGGGCGGCAAGACTAGTTGCCACCGCCTGACCATCCCGGGCGGCCCGAAGTTTTTTCAGGTTGGCACAGGATGTTTCAGCCCATTTTTCGTTATGGGCATGGAGTTCCACATGGGTCTGGTCCGGTTCCGTCCCCCTTGTCTTATCCGTCAGGGCCGAAGACAGGCCCACCTTCTTGTAAACACCGGCCTGGAGTCCTTTTTCAAATTCATAGGCCTGGCGGGCAATTTTTCTCTGGATCAGGCCGTTTGAAATACAGGCCACCATGCCCCCCAGGGATTGAACCTCCCGCATCTCTTCTAAAATTTTTTCTTCCATCTCAAGGGTGAGGGTTTCGACAAAATAGGACCCGGCCAGCGGATCCACGGTGTCCCGCATTCCCACTTCATCCATGAGCAGTTCCAGGGTTCGCAGCGAGAGAAGCGCTGAGCGCGGGGTGGGGATGGTATAGGCTTCGTCAAAGGAACAAAGGGCCGTGGTCTGGGCCCCGGACAGGGCAGCCCCCAGGGCATAATAGGCCCCCCGCATGATATTGTTTTCCGGCTGTTCCTTGGTAAGGCCAGACCCGCCGCCTCCGAACAATCCCCTTAAAAAGAGGTTTTTCTTGTCCGTCACCCCGTATTCGTTTTTGAGCATTTTTGCCCAGAGTTTCCGGGCTGCCCTGAACTTGGCAATCTGTTCCCACATGTTGCCGTAGACATTAAAGTTAAAGGAGAACCGTCCCACAAACGCTTCCGGCGCAATCCCCCGGGCCGTTACATTGTCGATATAGGCTTTGGCAATCTCAAAGGCATAGGCGATTTCCTGGGCAGGCGTGGCCCCGGATTCCCGGATATGGTATCCGCAGATGCTCACGGGATTGGATTTGGGCAGTTCTTTCACCGCATACGCGATGGAATCCCCCACCAGGCGCACCCCGTGCTCAACGGGATAGATCCAGGCCCCCCGGCCGATCATCTCCTTTAGAATATCATTCTGGGGGGTTACGGAAATCTGATCCTTGGAATACCCGAATTTTTCCGCCACTGCCTGGTACATGGCCATCATGATGGTGGCCACGGCATTGATGGTCAAGCCGGACCCGATGCGGTCCAGGGGGATGCCGGCAAAGGCGGTCTCAAAATCCCTTAGCGAGTCAATGGCCATGCCCACCCGGCCCACTTCTCCTTGTGCCAAGGGGTGATCCGAGTCATATCCCATCTGGGTGGGCAGATCAAAGGCCACGTTCAATCCGTTCTGGCCGTTGGCAATCATGAGCTTGAACCGCTCATTGGTCTCTTGTGGGGTGCCGAATCCCGTGTACTGACGGGTGGTCCAGGCACGGCTCCGATAGCTTTGGGGATGCAGGCTGCGGGTAAACGGGTATTCTCCCGGCGCCCCCAGATCTTTATCATATGAAAACCCGGCCCGTTCAAGGTCTTCGGGGCCGTAGGAGGGTTTTATTTTTATGCCGGACTGGTAGACAACCTCTGAGATTTGTCCGCGGTCATCCTTGATATATTTTGCAACCCCCATAATTTACCTCTCTTTGTCAAAAAGTGCTTTCATGCCTGAATTAATCTCTTCAAAGGAGGTGCCGCCGGGAAATACCGCTGCAACCCCCATCTGTTTGAGGGCGGGTATATCCTGGAAGGGAATCACCCCGCCCACCGCCAGGCGGATATCGGACAGCCCTTCTTCGATCATCATGGCCAGCATTTTTTTGCAGATGGGCAGGTGGGCCCCGGACATAATGCTCAGACCGATAACATCCACGGCTTCCTGGGTGGCAATGGCAATGATCTGCTCCAGGGTCTGGTGGAGACCTGTGTAGATCACTTCAAACCCTGCGTCCCGCAGGGCCAGGGCCACGATTTTGGCCCCCTTGTCATGGCCGTCCAGGCCCGGCTTTGCGATCAATACCCGAATCTTATTTTCCATGAATCATTTTCCTTTGTATTTTTTTTAAAACCTGTTCAGCCGCCGTAAAGGGATCCATTTCACGGGCCAGCAACTGGTTTAAAATCTCTGGATAAGCCGGATCTGCTTCCATGAAGGCCCCTAATTTTTTCATGGCAAGCTCCCGGACAAGACTGGTAAAGTAAAGGGTTTCCCTTTCCTTCCTTGTTTTGTCCGGATCTGGGTCTGTTCCCAGGAAATCTCGATGGGCTAAAAAGGCCGCTGCCAGTTCGTCAAGTCCCCGGCCCTCAAGGGCATGGGTTTTTATGACCCTGGGGGTCCATCCGGTTTTGGAAGGCTTTCCCATCTCTATCACCATGGACAGCTGGTGTGCGGAGCCATCGGCATCCCCCATATCCCCCTTGTTCACAATAAAGATATCCCCGGTTTCAAGGATCCCGGCCTTGACCGCCTGGATCCCGTCACAGGAACCGGGTACGACCACAATCCCGATGGAATGGGCCAGATAGGATATTTCAAACTCCGCCTGGCCCGCTCCCACGGTTTCAATGAGGATGATGTGATAGCCCATGGCATCCAGAACAAGGACCGCATCCCGGGTTGCCCGTGAAAGCCCTCCAGCCTGTCCCCTGGATGCCATGGAGCGTATAAACACGTTTTCGTCCGTTGCATGGGTCTGCATGGGAAGCCGGTCCCCGAGGATGGCCCCGCCTGAAAAGGGGCTGGACGGATCCACGGCAATGACCCCGACCTTAAGGTTTTGTTTTCGGAACCGGGTGATCAATTTGTTGATGAGGGTGGATTTGCCCGCCCCGGGAGCGCCTGTGATGCCGATGATAAAGGCCCTGCCCGAATGGGGGTACAAGGTGCGCAGCAGACCGAAGGCCTGGGGGTCGTCCGCTTCAATCAAACGGATCATCCGGGCGCCGGCACCCGGGTTTCCGGCCAGGATCTTTTTTATAATATCCGATGTGTCGGGCATATCAGGCACTCATTTGATCCTGTTTTTTTTCAGTAGTGTTTTTTCTATCCTGGTCTTTTACTTCTTTTATCAACTGGGCCAATACCACGTTTTTTCCCT
>JAHIVS010000720.1 GCA_018816605.1 Pseudomonadota bacterium | reverse complement strand
ACGATCGATTCTAAAGCGCTGCGTTTCATGGTTGATAAAGGTGGTTATGCTGCTAAAACGATTGCCAAGTCTCTCGTCAAGAAGGGCGGCATTTTGGCTGCTCCAGCCGAGGGCTTCTTTGTCAGTGGTGAGAAAGGCCCGCTCGTCGAGGGCGAAATCGAACGCGCTGCAGACTGGATTCGGAAGGTTAACGATGGATACGCCACAGGAGAGAAACCTTGAGAACGATCCTTTGTACTGCCTACGGCCCTCCAGAAGTTTTACGGCTTGGCGATTTGCCCAAACCAACACCTACGGCTAACCAAGTATTGATTCGTGTCCACGCGGCCGCTGTTTCCATCTCCGATTGCTTTGTGCGTAGTGGCAGAGTCAATCCACTCTTGTGGCTGCCCATGCGTATCTTTGTCGGGTTTACTCGTCCGCGCAACCCGGTGCTGGGGCTGGATTTGGCCGGGGAGGTGGAAGCCGTTGGCGGTGCAGTTACGCGCTTCAAAGTCGGCGACCCGGTCATGGCTTTTACCGGCAAATATTTCGGGGCGTATGCTGAATTTGTCTGCCTCCCCACCGACGGAGTGCGCGGCCCGCAGGAGGCCCTGATTGTGCCCAAACCGCTGGCCAAACCCTGTTACTCTTCCTGATCATCCGCAGCCGGTCTGGTGGATAGTCGCCGGGTTGACGTTGTTGCTGGCAGTAATTATCTTGCTGCCAACAATTTGGTTCACGCAACTCACGTAGTATTGATTAAGAAGCTGATGGCAAACTTCAACCCCAACCACAAAATCGTTCTGGACAACCTGCTCTTGACTAACCCCCTTTTTAATGCGGGCAAGATGTTTGGCTTTCCAGCCTATTATGTAAATAACAAATTGTGTATCTGTCTCTATGAACAGGGCTTGGGGGGAAATACTCAGCATGGCGAAAGCATTTATTAAAATCTGGGTCTATTTTTATTATTATTTTATTGAATGTTTCCTATTAAATCAGGTAAAATAAAAAAAATTTTGGGAGGCTTAACTATGAAGCATGTTGTTCGCGTTTTTCTTTCGATCTTTTTGGTTGCCGGCATATTTATTGCAAATTTGTCAAGTATTCCTACAGTTTCGGCTGAAAAGAGTATTACATCGTGGTTTCTGCCTGATTCAAATCAAGCTTTTACCATAGTGAATATTGACGAGGAAGGCAAATCAGCTCCAGATTGGGTGCAATCTTTTTCTGATGGAATGAAGATTGACTACCCTGATCGGATTTGTCATGTCTTCCGCTACGGCGATTATGGATGGGTCCCCGAGATCAGGCAATTCAAAAATGGTTTATGGGTAAAAGTTCCCACCACAACCAGCCGTATTTTTGGAATTGAAGAGCCTCTTTATGCCTGTGCAGATACCCCTCGTGGCGGACTCTATGCCTTGTTTGCTTACTATTCCGGACCAGTTGAAAAGGCTTACGTTCCTCCTGCTCCAGGATTTGATTGTTCAACCGTAACCTGGTCGCACTCAGGATCACCGAACTTGCTCGTCATTGCACCTCAGAGTGGTGATACTGAACAACATTGGATTTTCAGTGGCAAGGTGGAAGGTGTGCCTGCTTCTACGACAAGGATTTCTTGGGAGGTAATAGAAGCAGATCCATCTTTTTATGTTGCTGCAAATGGTTATGCTGGCTCAGCATTACTTGATGCCGATAACAATTTTTTTGATGAACGGTATATCTCAACTGGAACCCAGTTTACAGTCTTGACAGTTCTATTTACCGAGTCCACCCATCAATGCACTACTACGGCTAACTTGACGTTTAACTGATGGTCTTGTAAAAAGAAATCAATTCTTCTACTGAAAAAGCGCATTCCAAATTAGGGATGCGCTTTTAGGTACAAGAATTGACGATTTTAGCAACAGTTAAGGATCGAAAAAATTGATGGTTTTTATTCTTATTCTGACTCAAATCAGAATAACCGAAAAAACTCGTCAATCATGGTTTTGTGATCGCCCATGCAGATCATTTGATGATTGGCAATCGGCTGTGTGAAGAAGTAGGAAGGCGGTTCTTGTAAAGACACTCGAATCTGGGTGCGGCACAAGTTGGTCTCGTTCAAGTTTTCTTGAATTCGACCAGTTTGAACGTGGTATTCAGTGAAATTTTCTTTGCACTTAAAAATGGTGCAGGTATCCAACGGGAGCTCGCCGGCAACCGAAATGCCGAGTCCGCTTTCGAAGTGGGTAGTCAGGCGGTATTGAGTGGGCATGTTGATTGGCAAAATGCAGTGAGCGAACACGATTTCATTCTTCACTGGATCAATTTTGCTGGGGTTCGCCATGAAGACAGGCATTCCGCTCAATTCGCCAAGCACCGTCATGGAAATCAGGGAGCGTCCATCCCCTTCACAAGCGGCATAAATCCCTTCGGCATTGAGAATGCCAAGCGCCAGGCAGCCGGTTATACAGGTGGGCTGAAGTAAATCAAAACAACGCACGGTGATTCCCTTGAGAGAATAGCGGTCTACCAAACGCTGGATTGCGCCATAGACCTCAAGCGCACGTTCTATTTCTGAGCGATCATAGGCGTGTTTCTTAATACCTTCAGTGAAGGCGTTCTCTGCATATTTCTTTTGTTTTACTTCGGCAAGCACCTCATCAAATGGGATGTTGACCAGTTTCATTCCGCTTGTAGTTTCCATCACTTTATCGTCGGGTTTGCTCGCGATCAACCATGAAGATTCACCCGTTGTGCCCAGGCGGTAACTTTTAAGTCGTTCCTTGACTATGTTGGCTCTGATGATAAGGGATAATCGTTTTCCGATGAAATCGAGATCACCGTGGATGATCTCACCTTTTAAACCATTTTCATTCAAAAAAGCCAAAATTTCCATTGAGGCTGCAAGTGAATTATGGCTTTGTCTTGTCAAAAGATAACAAGACCCCTTGATGCGTTGATAATTTTTCGCGAACTCCTGTTCAGAACCACCTGAAGCCACAAAAAACACATGGACTGGCTGTTCAATAAATGTTTGCTCATTGGCTATGAACAATTCCTCGCCCAAAACCTGGCTTACGCTTTTTAAGAACTCGTTGCAGGTTTCGTCAAAAACGGGGTCATTGTTGTTATTCGCAGATCGTATATACAGAACACCTAAAGCCATGTCGCTAATCTCCAATTGAAGCGTTTTCTATTACGTGAATTCAACGTCAAAAAAAACTCCTCATAAACAAACAACAGGTAAAGAAATTTGAAAATATTGTCTGCGGTATAGCATTTTCTGCCCCTCTATGGCTCTAATCCACCCATTATTTCTGATGATTCAGAATATTGGGTATTGTACTCACTCCTCACCAAACATATAGGAGACAATGTCAGTTATTTATACTTCTCCAACACTTCAAACAGCCTCTGTGGGTAATCGGTGATGATGCCGCTTACCCCGGCGTTAATCAGGGTCATCATGGTTGCTTCGTCATTGACCGTCCAGACATACACATCATAACCTTCATTTCGCAAAGTCTGAATGATGGTTAGATCTTTGATCGACTTGAAACTTGTATTAATTGCATCAGCTCCAATTTCTTGCAGCAGTTGGAGCGGATCTTCCATTTCTTTAACCAGCGCGGCTGTTTTGATATTTGGGTT
>JAHIVS010000493.1 GCA_018816605.1 Pseudomonadota bacterium | reverse complement strand
CCTTGGGTACCGGTCCGGGATGCCGGCCATCCCCTTTTCCCTGACCAGAGGCGGAAAAAAGAAGATTCCGTGCTCATCCAGGTCATACGCCAGGCCCTGCATTTCCAGATATTCCCGATGAAGGGCCTCGGGATCAATATCCTCAAACAGATCCGGATGAAAAAGAACCGCCAGATATGCGGCAGCCAGGGCGCCGCCGCTGGCATCGTTCCTGAAATGACCGTTAAGGACAAACACCTTTTTATCTTTTATGGCCTTCACGCTGATAAGTTCCGGCCTGGCCATAAACTCAGCCAGGCCTCGTTCAAGCCATTGGGTCTCGTCTGTCTCGTACCCGGAGGCCTGGATATCATCCACGGCATGGAGCAAAATGATATCCGGATTTTCACGGATGATCCATTCCGGGTCAACGGGCAGGCTGACCCCGTTGGTTACGGGCAGAAGGTCCACCAGGTTTTGCCCACCGGCAAGACTGCTCGCCTGGCTCAGGGTATCCTCGGCCGAATAGGCGCAATAGCTACTGCCTGCAGAGTTGCACCGGGGGTAGGAGGAAATCAAAACCCTTGGTTTCTGGCCCTGTTTAAGGGAGCCGGTCCTGTCTGAAATGGTGCTGAGCACCCCTTTGTACCAGGAAAGATACGCCTGGGACCGGTCCTCGGCATTCAGAAGACGTCCCAGGTTCCGGATACCCCTGATATAGGCGGAGGTTTCCGGAAATGCCAGATCAGGATGGTACAGACCCAAAAATAAAACCCCAATGCCGGGCAGGTTCGCCTGTTTGTCCCGGGTCTGGGAGGTAAAGGTCAAAACCAGGTCCGGGTCGAGCCCCAACACGGCCTCATAGTCCATGGCCCAGGGGTAACCAACCGACGGCAGCAACATGAATTCAGGAAACTGGCGCCGGCATTTTTGGAATATATAATCATATCCTGCCACCCCCACCACCTTGTCGGTCTGGTTCAAGAGGCGCACCAGTTCTGCATTGTCTGTATATTCCACAACAATACGTTCAACGGGCAGGTTAACCTGCATGGTCTGCCCATTGCCGTCGATGATGCTGATCTGATCTTGCGTTTGTCTTTCCTGCCCGGGCAGTGGAGAAATATGGCAGATCATTCCCAGTATGATAAAGGAGCATAACAGCCCCAGTATGCGTTTTAAAAATTTCATATCCCTGTTTTCAATTAAAATGTGTAGGTATAACCAGCAATGATATTACGGGGAAGCCCATACTGATGGTACAAAAATTTAGTGCCTGCAGAATTGGTCACCCGGTTATAGCGGGTGGCATAATCCCGGTCAAAAATATTTTCAAGCCGCAGGGATACTTTGTGACGGTTTTCTTCACCAAATTTATAAAAGACCGAAGCATCCGCGACAAAGTAGTTCCCATAATTGACATCGGCAAAGGGTGACAGACCTCTCTCATAAATATCCCCGGTGTAGCGGGCCATAAAATCGGCTCCAAACCGGCCTTCCCCATGACGGTAAGAAAGATTGGCAGTTGTATAAAATTCGGGAACCCGCTCCATCTGTAGTCCGGTATCCTTCTCCTCAGAATTGACCCAGGTGGCGCTCAGGTTAAGGGTCACGCCATTGACAGGCCCGGCACCGGCCTGGACTTCAAACCCGTCAATCTGGGTTGTACCGTCGGCATTTTTGTATGAGGATGACCCGGAGGAAAGAACGGAACTTGTGACCATATCTTCAACATCCTGGTAAAAATAGCCGATTTCGCCACGGAAAAGTCCCCAGCTTCCCCCCACACCCACATCCAGGTTCTGGCTTTGTTCCGGTTTCAGATCCGGATTACCGATGGTGCCGCCGTTTCTATCTGTTCCATATAGCTGCATCAAGGTGGGCAGCGTAAAAGATGTCCCCACAGCCCCTCTTAAATAAACCGGTCCCCAGATCGGTGTTTTCAGGCTCAAATCCCATACCGTGGAATTAAGGCTCTCATTGGTGGTAGTATAGCGGATACCTGCAGCGGTTTTTGTTTTGGGAGAAAAAGCAAGATAGGGCCTTATGCTGGCAAATCCGGCATAGGTATGGGTCCGGTCGGTACTGGGAACGTTCATCACCTCTTCTTTTCCCCAGTAGGTTTGATAGTCAATGCCGCTAATAAATTCATGACCCTGTCCCCAGGTGGTGCTTGTGATCAAATTGGCACCCAGATCCTCATATCCCCAGACCGCGGCATTGCTGGCATCCCCCCAGGCAAATGAGCCGTCAGGGCTGAGAAAGGTTACATTT
>JAHIVS010000492.1 GCA_018816605.1 Pseudomonadota bacterium | reverse complement strand
GGTGATTTTTTCTAAAAAATCGGGTGTGTTTTCCACAACATTATTGAAATTTACAAACGCTTGAAAAAGATCGTCATTCTCACCCTTGATCGATTTGAAAAAATCAAGACCGAATCCTTCATATCCTGCACCTAACGATTCCGCTTTCAGGCCTTCCAGAATACCTTCAAAAACATTATTACTGACAGCCTCAAGCATTTGTTCAGCGTCCATGCCTTCAGTATAAATCCATCCCCGATTTTTTGCCCCGGCATCATATTTTTTAAATGTTTCTGCAAGCGCACCGTTTAACTCATCGTCAACAAGGGAAAAGCGCTGATCAAAATAGTCTCTAAAAGCCAGGGGTGTTTCCCCGCCAATATCCTGGCCAAATATTTTATAATTGAATTTTTTGGAATTATAACTTCCCTGGGGAGCATATTCCTGGTCCCATTGCCCGCCCTGGATGCCTATTGCTGGTGTGGGCTCCCATTCTGTGAGCTTTGAAATCAACAATGCAGCACCGACAGCAAGGGCCAAATATGGGGCAGCAGCAGCGATTCCACCGGCTAACGATGTGCCAGTTCCCACCCCGATTGAAGCATTTGCAGCAGCGCCCCATCCTAATTCCGCACCAGCAGCAAGTGCCCCTGTTGAAATAGGTACCGCCTCAGCCATGCCCAAAGATGTCAAAACATTATATGTGGCTTGAGACGTGGACCCGGAATAAGCCCCCCACAAGGATTGCCCTGCTGACAAGATATTGCCAAAACCAAGCCCACCACCGGCAGCACCGGATCCCCCGAAACCCAGGGCAGATGTGATGCCTCCGCCCACCTGCTGAATGAAGGGCACAATGATGGGTTCGGCAATGGCCTTTGCCGCCCATTGGGCCAGCAGCCGATAAAAATAATCCGTCATTTCATCCAGGGCGTTTTTCCAGAAAGTTGCAGGCGAAGAGAACAAATCATAAAAGACTTCTGCTGTTTCATCCTGGACGTTTTCGACAAACTGCTCGTGTGCCCGGGTCTGTTCTTTCAGGCTGTCTTCATAGGCTTTTTCAATTTTCTCATTACGTTTTATCTCCTCATCGTACTCCATCTGGGTGATCTTTGTCTGGGTGTCTTCATTCAGCTCTATGGCCTTTTTTAAACCTTTTTCACGGATCAGCCAGATATCTTCCTGGATCTGATTTGCCAGGGCAATGTCCATGGCATACTTTTTCTGGTTGGTCTCCTGGAGGGCTTTGAGTTCTTTTTCTGATAGTTCAGTGACCGCTTTAAGCTGTGCGTCAATCTGCCCCATCCTTAGACCATGAGCTGCTTTTTCACTTTTTGCTACTTCAGAGACAGCCACCGGGACCTTTTTGATTTTATCGATATAACCCTGAAGGGTATTGCTTACCGTGTCGTATTTTCTGTTGGTCCTATCGATATCCGCCAGAACATCTTGGGTGACCTGGGCACTCGAATCCTTAAACGTGGCAAGGCCCTTACCTATGGCATCAAAGGGATTGACATCCATGACCCCAAGTTTTACCATCCCCTGGTACAAGGCATCCAGCGGTGCCAGCAGACTCCGGATGATCGGATATAATGCATCCAGTGACATGGCCAGGCCCTGGACCGCTAACTGCCCCACAAGCTTGATCCCCAGCCACCCATTATGGAAAAACCGCAAGGTCTCAATCCCGGCTTTCAGACTGCTGACAACCGTCAAGACCCCGTCTTTGGCAAGGTCCATCAAATAGCCACGGTTCTTTTGGGTTTCTTCTCCCCAGCGTTTGAATTCTGCCGTGGCCATGTGAGTCAGTTCAATAAAAAACTGATTCTTGGTGATGACAAACCCCATTTCCTCTTTGGTGTCCCCCAAGGCATTTTGTGCCTGGATCAGACCGCCTGCAAAGGTTTTGGATGCAGCTTCGGCTGCACCGCCAAATTCGGATTTCAGTTCGGCAAGGATAACTTTCTGGGCACCCATCATATCCCCGGAATCTTGCAGTGTTTTGATCATCTTTTTTTGATCGTCTGTGAAGGAAACACCGACCCGGGACAAAGCGCTCAAGCCCTGGATAGGATCATTCAGGGCCTTCCCGATCTGCACCATGGAAGATTTTAAATCCTGATCCATCACCTTGGACATGTCCATGGCGGCTTT
>JAHIVS010000491.1 GCA_018816605.1 Pseudomonadota bacterium | reverse complement strand
TGAATGCCATTAAAATGGGTAGTGAATATTTGTGCATGATGGAAGAACAAAACAAAAGTGTAAACCCTGGGGACCTTAGAATGGTGCTCACCGAGATCAGCTCCCAGGTGACACGGGCAGCAGAAATCGTGGGACGTCTGAAAACATTTTCCAGAAAAGCCGATTTTTCAAGGGAGGTGATCAGTTTAAACCGGTGTGTCCGGTCGGTTCACAAGATCATCGGGCGGCAGATTACCCTGCAGAATATTGATTTTATTCTCACATTGGATGAAAGTCTTCCCCATATTCTGGCCCATAACAATCGAATGGAACAGGTGATCTTCAATCTGGTGACCAATGCCAGGGACGCAGTCAATGAACGGATTGAGACGCGTATGGACATTGGACAGGGAAAAATTGAGATCGCAACCTTTTCCGATAACCAAATGGTGGGCCTGTCCATTGACGACAACGGCATCGGCATTGAACCCGATCAGATGGAAAATATTTTTGAATCATTTTTTACGACAAAGGAAATGGGGGAGGGCCTGGGCCTGGGCCTGCCCATTATTCAGGGGATTGTCCGGGACTACAACGGGTCCATCAGTGTGGAAAGCACACCCGGCAGCCATACCCGCTTCAGGATATTGTTCCCTGCCCAAATCCCGAATTTGTTAAGGAGTCCTGTAAAATGAAGATACTGGTGATAGACGATGAAAAACCGACACTTTCCATGTTTAAACTTTTTTTGACAGCCTATGGCTACGAGGTTTGTACCGCTGAAAACGGGGAACAGGGGCTGGCTGTTTTCAAAGAGATCCAGCCGGAAATCGTTTTTACCGACATTCGTATGCCGGGCATGGACGGGCTTGAGGTATTAAGGCAGATCCGGGCATTAAACCAACGCTCCCAGGTGATCATCATCACCGGACACGGGGACATGGAAAAAGCCATGGCAGCTCTGGATCTGGACGCCTCGGATTTTATCAACAAGCCTGTGGAGCGAAAGGCCTTAAACTCTGCCCTGGTCCGGGCTGAAAGAAGAACCCTGATGCCCCCGGACCTATGCTTTGAATTGAAACCGGTTCAGGCAGCCGACTGCCTTGAGATTTATGTTCAAGGCAAATTGGCAGTTTCGGGAAAACCTGCTTTTGAGGCCTTGTCCGAATTTGAGACCCAGGCACCCATAACCCGGGCCGTCTTTTTGTTTGACGATAGTTTTGCCATTGACAGACAGGGGATTTTGCTCTTGATGGCGGGGGTGCAGCAGATGAAGGAAAAAGGGCTTCAGGTTTCAATGAAAGGGCTTTCCTATAATTATTACCGGTTTTTCCAGATGGCCGGCATGGATAAACTGGCTGCCATTCATGCGGAATTGCCGGGGGAATCCGGGGACATTGTCCTTTGACCCAGGTCAGATACCATCTTCCCCTTGTTTCTGACAGTGTCCCCAGGCAGCGGCTTTTGGACCTGCTCGGCCGCCATGGGGCCTGCCGTGTTTTTCTGGTGACCGGCCAGGCGGCCCAGGGCAAATCAACCCTGGTGGCCTCCTTTCTCCAGAAGCAGGAACAGCAAAGTATCTGGTGCCATCTGACACAGGAAGCCTCGGACCATACCCGCTTGTTTGATATTCTCATCAACGGAATACACGGCTTGTTCAAAGACCGGGAAAAGATCCGAAAAATCCAGATCCCCCAGACCACACTGGGCACCCGGGAAGATCTGCTGCGCCAGATTGAAACCCTTTCCATGATTTTCAGTCAAATGGAGTTTCCCGTAAACATTGTATTGGATGATCTGGAGTCCCTGGATGAAAACGGATCCTCCTTTTCTTTTATCCAGCAGATGATCCAGGACAATCCAGGGTCTGTCCGATTCTTCCTTTTATCCCGAACCCAGCCGCCCCTGAGGCTTCACCAATTGAAAATAAAACAGGATCTGATTGCCCTCAACAATGAGGACCTGGCCTTTACCCTGGACGAAACCCTGGCCTTTTTCAGGAAAAAATCCAAGGGGACCCATGGGGGAATCGTCATGGGGAGAAGGGAGGTGGAAAAGGTTCTCAGGGTCACAGAAGGCTGGGCAGGCGGTCTTATTCTGGTCTTGGAATCCATCCGGCGGTCCCAGGATCTTGAAAGATTGCCGGACCACCTTTCTTCCGAAGCCTTTTCCTATTTTTCCAGGGAAATATACAACACCCTGCCTTCCCATATCCGGGTATTTTTAATGGAGACATCCCTCTTTGATGTGCTGGACACAAGGATGCTTGTTGATTTTTTTAAGGACCTGGATCCTGTTCTGATATTAAATGAATTGGAAAAGCGAAATCTGTTTATCCAGAAAATCAATTCAGACAGCCACTGGCCTGTTTTTAAATACAATAATTTGTTCCGGGATTTTCTAAAGGCAGATCTTTTAAATTCCTTTGACAATAATGTCCGTGCAGCATTGCATAAACGTGCCGGCAATCTTTTCTGGGAGAAAAATGCCCATGAGGAGGCCATCGGGTTTTTTATCGAGGCAAAGGCCTATTCCGACATTGCAAAGATCATCCGGATCAAGGGGGCCGACTATGTGATTACCGGAAGGGCGGCAGGACTTGCCGAGTGCATCCGTTCCCTTCCTGAACAAATGGTGGCGGCAGACCCCTGGCTGATTTTTTTTAAGACCATGACCCGCCGCATCAAGGGGGGGAAAAAGAACATACACAACTTTGGCCAGGCCCTGGAATTGTTCAAGGCAGCCACGGACGACAGGGGGGTCCTCCTGTGTACGGCCTATCTGATTGAGGCGGCCGTATTTGTCCGCCAGCCTTCCCAGGAAATTTTAAAATGGATAGTGTCCGGGGAGGAAACCTTAAAATCCCTGAAAGGGAAACATCGTTATACCTGGGCCAGAACACTTCTCTGGCAGCAGATAGGGCTTGGGTATATTGCGGGCAACGGAGATATCCCCAAGGGGATATCTGCCTGCAGGAATGCCATTTT
>JAHIVS010000490.1 GCA_018816605.1 Pseudomonadota bacterium | reverse complement strand
GACATGGCCAGACCGTTCCAGTTATGGAAGGAGGGATCCTTGACCTTGTATCGAAGAATTTTACCTTTTTCATCGGTCAGAATCAAATGGGAGACTTCCCCCCGCCATGCTTCATTTAGGCTGACCACAAAAGCGGAAGGCAACAGATCAAAACTGCCGTTTTCCACACATTGGGTTTCAATGGGCGCATCAATCAGAGATTGGATCAAATTCATGGATTGCAGCACTTCATCATACCGGACCCGGGCACGGGCATATACATCCCCTGTGGATTTTGCATTTTCAGGGATCTGGAGCTGTCCATAATATTCAGTGGGAAAACAGCGCCTGACATCATAGGAGATGCCGCTGGCACGGCCGGCCGGCCCCACCAGGCCCAATTTCTCTCCAGCCTGGTTGCTGACACTTCCGCAGTCTTCGAAACGGGCCCTTACGGTGGACGCACCGAAAAGAAGCTCCAGCACATGTTCCACCTGGGGTTTTAACTCCGCAAGCCTCTCACCAAGGGTTGCTCGAATATCATCGGCCAAATCAAACCGAACCCCTCCGGGGCGTACCAGGCCTTTTCCAAACCGGTTGCCGCAGACAAGCAGGGACAGGTTCAAAAAATCCCCCCGGAGGCGGCCAAAATAATTGGCAGGCGGAAGGAAGGCCACATCCCCGCTTAAGGCCCCCAGGTCACCAATGTGATTGGCAAGGCGTTCCAATTCCAGGGCAATGGTGCGGATAATTTTAGCGCCAATATCCGGCTGGACCGATGTCAGAGATTCAACGGCCTGGGCCATGCAAAGACTATGGCCGATGGTGGTGTCCCCGGCAATGCTTTCCGCAAGGATGGGCAGCCGTTTGGCCCCAACCGTGTGAAGAAGATTTTCAACCCCTCTGTGCTGGTATCCCAGCTGGATTTCCAGGTGAAGAACCCGTTCGCCAATACAATTGAACCTGAAATGGCCGGGTTCTATGACGCCTGCATGGACCGGTCCCACTGCCACTTCATGGATCTCATCACCCTCCACCTGGTAGTAGTCATAATTGCCCGGAATATCCTGGTCATAATCATTGCCAAACACATCGGGGGCACCTTGGCAATTGGCATGGTACCGGACCATTTTCAGCCAGGGGTGACCCTCGGGCCATATGCCGAATTGTTCGGCAATCTCTCTTTCAAAAAGATGAAAGGGTTCGCAGGTCTTGGTGAACGCTGGATAGATTTCTGGGGCGTCACAACCGCCAACCAGAAGGGTGTTGTTTCTTAAGACCGCCATGAGTTTGACAGCCTCCCCGTCTTCATAGGCGAAATATTGAACCACCTTTCCCCCTTCCTTCACAATATTCAGGGAATTTTCCCGGAACTGTTCAAAGGAAAGGTGGGGAATTTTTTTTCTTTCGACGGTCTCGCCATTTGATATTTTTAAAAATGCAGTTGTCATTTAATTCCTCCGCCTATGGCAGTCACTGCCTCAATGATGGCTTGATATAAGGTGTCCGGAATAAAGAAGCATAATATCAAGGAAGTTAGGAGCAGTATATATTGAGGCCAGACCAGGCTGGCTTTTTCCTTAAAAGGAATTGTCCCGGCCGGATCGGCTATCTTTTTAGGGTCTGTACTTGCATCATCCTTGTTTATAAAGTCAGCAAAGGAAATTTTCATCACCTGGTTGGCAAACCCGGCAAAGATAAAACACATGCTCAGGATAAAAATTCCCGCCGCCACATAGTGACCGGTTTTAAAAGCCCCCACAATAATAAAGAGTTCTCCGATAAAAATCCCGAAGGGGGGGAAACCTGAAATCCCGGCAAACCCGGCAAAAAAGGCCACAAAGGTTTTGGGCATCCGGCTTGCCATATTCCCGGTATTTTCTATCAGTCTGTCTTTATACCCCAGCAACATATTGCCCGATGACAAAAACAGGGAGGATTTGATCAGACTGTGGTGGATCATGCAGATCACGGCCCCATAGGCGGCAAGACCGCCGATACCGGTTCCGAATGCGATGATGCCCATGTTCTCGATACTGGAATAGGCCAGCATCCTCTTATATTCCTTTTGTTTCAAGATAAAGGTGGCGGCTGCCAGAATGGACATCAGCCCGAATACAATCAGAATGGTTCCGGAAAAATCCCCCAGGCCGGCTGCATGCATAATCTTATGGGTTTTAAAAATACCCAGATAGGCACAATTTAAAAGCACCCCGGACAGGAGGGCGGATGCGGGACTGGGGGCTTCGCTATGGGCATCCGGAAGCCAGGTATGCATGGGGGCAAGGCCCATTTTCGTCCCATACCCGACCAGGATGAAAACAAAACCCGCTTTGAGCCACATGGGGTCCAGATCCTTGGCAACCCCTGTCAGAGCGGAAAAGGAGAGCGGTGCATCCACGTTCCCCACATCCATGGCCAGGGTAATCAGAACCGTCCCCAGCAGTGCCATGGCAATACCAACGGAGCAGATGAGCAGATATTTCCAGGTGGCTTCCAGGGAGGCCGATGTCCTGTAGGTATAAATCAGCGGCGCACTGGCTAGGGTGGTGGCTTCAATGGCGATCCACATCACCATGATATGATCGGACAGGGTGACCATGGTCATGGTGGACAAAAACAGGAGCATGGATCCTGTAAAGATATTTTCTGATTTAAGGTCTGTCTCCTTCAGATAGGCCATGGTATAAATGGAAATCAGAAAGAACAACAGGGAGATCACCAAAAGGGATAAAAGGCCCTCGGGTGTCACTGCAAAATAGTTCTCAAAAATGGGGACAGATCTGTTTTTCCACAAAAGAAGCGAAAGAATCAGATGAATCGCACCCGTACCGACCAAAAGCTGGCGGCCGATTGTCTTTGGAAGAAAAAAAGCAAGGAGGCCTGTAACAAAAGGGGCTAGAAAAATAATTTCTACCATGAAATAACACCTATTCCTTTAATGTTCTGAGTAGCGCCGTGTCAACGTCATCAAATGTTTTGTTGATATTTTGAAGTATGATTCCCATGATCATGACCCCTGCCAGCACATCCAGCAGAATACCAAATTCAACAATATGGCGGACATGGGAGGAAAATGTGGTTCCCACCAGGTAAATGCCGTTTTCCATCATGATATACCCCAGAACCATGGCAATGGCATTTCTTCTTGCAATCAAAAAGAACATACCCGTCACAAGCAAGGCAACGGCTGTGGGGGTTACCAGCAGATACTCGCTGATGGCCGGAAGATTCAACTGCCGACTGACATAGGTGGCCCCGACAATGAGACCAAGCCCGAACAGGATGGAAGCGTGATACCCGACAATGGGCTCCACCTCCCTTCGGATGGCAACCTTTTTAATGGCCAGGTAGATGCACAGGGGAATAATAATCCCCCTGATCAACAAGGTTGCAACGGTGAAAACAACCCCGCCGGCACTCATATCGTGTCCGATGAAAAAGGGCACCATGGAGGCCACAATCCCTTGAAAAGCAACGACCTTTATCAGTCCCTGCAACCGGCTGGTGCCAAAGGAAAATAAAACAGAGAGCAGTACAAGTGACAAAAGCGTATCGACTGGATGTATCATTTGATAAACTCCAAACTGATAATGATTGCAAAAAAGGCCAGGGCAAAGGAAGTCAGTACAAATTGAGGGACCTTGTCCATTCTGTAGCGGGCAATGACCGATTCGGTCACTCCGATGGCCAGATATACAATGAAAAGCCCCAAAACAAAAAGGGCGAACCCGAAGGCCGGAACGCCGAAATCAAAGGGCAGAATCAGGCGGGAGATAAGGGTGGCGTAGAAAAACAGCTTGCAGAAAGCTCCCAATTCAATAAGGCCGAAATCAGGTCCGCTGTGGTCGAGCACCATTACCTCATGGATCATGGTCAACTCCAGATGGGTGGCGGGATCATCCACCGGAACCCGGGAGTTTTCCGTCAAAAGAATAATGAAAAAGGCAATCACGATGAACAATAAGGGAGCCCCTGCCATATTCCACAATCCCAGTGTGTTGCCGCCGGAAAAAAAACTGGCCAATTGCAGCTCACCGGTGAGGCGGTAAAAAAAGATCAAAATCATGAACATGGCAGCTTCGCAGATAATGGGAAAATAGGCCTCCCGTGCAGCCCCCATTCCTTCAAAGGGAGAGGCGGTATCCATGGCTGCTGCAATGGTAAAAAAACGGCCCAGCCCCATGATGTACATGATAAAAATCACATCCCCGTTAAAGGAAAAAATAGGATTGTATCCCGCGATGGGCAGAAACATCAGCACGGTAACAGCCGTTGCCAGGGAGATGATGGGACCCAGTTTAAACACAAAGGTGGTGCTGTTGCTATAAACTGATCCTTTTTTGAACAGCTTGATCAGGGTATAATAATTGATCAGCAATGGCGGTCCTTTTTTCCCGCCGAAAAAGGCCTTTACCTTGAGGATGATGGCCGAGAAAAAAGGCGCTGTTAGTATCCCAAGAAACCAAAGAATAACGGATTCAATCATAAAGTCTTCCCACTTAAATATATGTTAGATAAAAAACAACAATAAAATTATAGCCAACAAGATATACCCGATATACAGATGGATATCGCCATGCTGAATCCATCTTAATTTATCAAAGAAGAAGAGAACAGGCCGTACGATGAAGGTTCCCATGTGAAGTTCTGCAATATCGTTGATACGGCTTTTGTAATAGGTTTTCAATGGGAAGCGACCGGAAATTGGCGGATGCTCTATGGTAAGGGGGGCTGCTGCACTGAAAAACTCAAGGATGGAGCCTGCATAGGAGGATCCGGTATACTGCATTTTGGGGGTGGGCTGGGTAAATCCACATCCCCAGGTTCCGGATTTGCCGATTGTTTTGCCCCTGTAAAAAAAAGAGCGAAGGGCAATGACCCCCAAAACAACTGCAGAAAGAATCATGGCCGACTGGGTAATATTGCCCGTCATCCGGTAAAAGGGTTCCAAAGGAATATTTCCATAGACCAGGCCCAAGGCTGAAACCGCCTTCATGGGCATGTAGATCAAGGTCCCCGGAAAAACACCGATAAAAAGACAGGCACCGGCAAGGATCAGCATGGAAATCAGCATGGTGGCGCCTTTCTCGTTTACATCCACGGCCGCACTCGTCCGGGGTTCTCCCTGGAAAACCACCCCGATCACCCGGGTAAAACAGGCAAGGGCCAGGCCGCCAATAACGGCCAGACCGACGATGGCAAGAATACACATGACAAAGGCGGTTTCCCCAAGGGCAATCCCCTTAAAGGCACCAACGTATATGAAAAACTCGCTGACAAACCCGTTAAAGGGCGGCAGCCCTGAAATGGCCAGGGAGCCGATAATAAAGGTGGCTCCGGTGATTTTCATGTTTTTTAATAACCCGCCCAAAGCATCAATGGCGCGGGTGCCGGTTTTATGAAGCACCATTCCCGCTCCCATGAATAAAAGAGACTTGAAAAGGGAATGGTTGAGAATATGGAAAAAACACCCGGCAAAGCCCAGAACCGCCATGAGGGGGTTGCCTTGGGAAACACCCACCATACCGATGCCCAGACCGATTAAAATAACGCCGATATTTTCAACACTGGAATAGGCAAGCATCCGTTT
>JAHIVS010000489.1 GCA_018816605.1 Pseudomonadota bacterium | reverse complement strand
GGGCTGCCGGACCTGCCAGAGGCTGGCGGTCCGAACATTGCGCTTGTTTTTCTGGTGGTTGAGCACCGATTCTTCCCAGTTCAGCCCGCAGAATTCAAGCAGCTCCCGGAGATTGGATTCAGGGTTCTCTACCAATTTTTCATATTGGATATCAAATATTCTGCCCGGCATCACCTGGTGCCAATGGTTCATGATATGGTGGTAATCACAGAGAAGCCGCCCGATATCCCTTAAATCATAGGCAAAGGCCATGCCCTCGTCCTTGTTTTGAAACTGAATGAAATAATTGGAGATGGCAACATCCCTAGGGTCACGGCGGCAGTTGATGATCAAGGCCCTGGGAAACAACAGATGAATCAAGCCCAGGTGCATGAAATTATGGGGCAGCTTGTCAATGATATGGAGAGCGTGGCTGTCATATTGTTTTACCGTGGTAAGATAGAAGTCAGCCATGCGCCGGCACTCGGACCGGGTAACGCTCATACACCCCTTTGGATAGACCGCCCCCTTTTCCCGTTGCCCGGACAGGGCCGTAATGGTGCGGGCAATGTGAGGAATCAGACTCAGTTCCCCAGCCCCATGCACAAGGCTATGACTGGACAAGACCTGCTCAACAAGGGAGGTACCGGAACGGGGGGGCCCCACCACAAAGATCGGCATCCGGGTGGGAAGGCCATGGGATTTTCGGGTCAGATAAAAACCAGGGGTAAACACCTCTTGCATCTGTGCTATGAAACGACTCTGGTCATCTGGGTTGTAGTGGATTGTTTTCCGTTCCAAACCATTGGCCTCCCTGATGCTGGCAAAGGCTTTGTTATGATCTCCCATTTTTTCATGGGCCATACCAATGGCAAAAAGCAATGCCTGGCGCATTTGTTCAGAAATCCCTTGGGCTCCGGCTTTTTGGACCATTTGAGAAAGCGCATCTGGATCCTCGGGTAATGTGCGGGCCTGGCTGATCAACACAGCATTTCCAATTTCACTATGGGTTTGGGCAAGGCCAGACCAGACAGCAGAGGCCTGGTTGATTTTTCCCTGTACCATCAGGGCAGTCCCCTTTCCCATGGCAGCCTGCCCATTGTCCGGGTCCTCTGCCAATGCCCTTGAAAAATCCAACTCAGCCTCTTTGGCCTGCCCTTGGGCAATTCTGGCAAACCCTTCGCAGGTATGTACTTGGGAAATCAGTCTTTTATCCTGCTTTACCTCCTCTGGGGCCATATCAAAAAGGCGGTGGATCTCATTGCTGGCCTTTTGGATCAGGGGTAAATGGGAAAGGATGTAGGCAACCTCTGAAACCTGAATCCAGAGAAATAGATTATCGGGGTCAATCCTTATGGCAGAACGTAAAACTCCCACGGCTTCCCTGTGCTTTCCCCTTGCCTGGAGAAATCCAGCTAGTTGGGTCAGGACATGGATATTTTCTGAATCCACACGCTTGGCCCTGCGTAAAAAAGCCTCAGCCAGGTCAGATTGGCCTGCTTTAACAGCCAGATCAGCTCCACACAGAAGCTTGGACGAAGACACAGGCTGTTGGTCCAGCAGGGGACGGAGCAAGTCAACCAGAGCCTCTCCCCTGCCAAGATCCAATAACAGGTCTGCATACTGGGGACTGGGGTTTAGTCTTAAATCCGGAGCAACCGCTTCGGCCAGCCAGACGTGCTCGTCTGCCTTTGCTTTGTTCTTAGTCAAAAAAAATGTCCGGGCAAGGGAGAGATGAAAAATTGCCCTGTCAGGATCAAAATCCACGGCCCGGGAAAAATTTTCCAGTGCCTGGTCTATCTCTCCTTTTCCCATGGCAAGCAGCCCCAAGCGGTAGTGAAGGATACCGCTTGTTGGCTTCTTAACCCTGGCTCGCTCCAGCAGATCTGCTGCCCCTTGAAGATCCCCCAGCAGCAATAGACCCCCGGAAAGATCCAAGTCAATTTCCGGGTCTAAAGTGCCTTGGGCAGATCTGTTGGCAGTTTTAACCAGCAGGTTACCCGATTCCCTGTCTCCATGTTGGAGCCGTATCAGTCCAAGCAGAGCCATGAATCCGATTTGTATGGGATCTGACACCGTGTCTCCGTCAAGGGGCGGTAAAAAACGTTGGCAAAGAGCTTCAGCCCTGCCAAGTTCCTCTGCCTCCCTTAGTTGACGTGCTATTACAAGCTCAGCCCCCCCCCTGCCTTTTTGTTTTTTAGTCATTCACCGTTCCTTGAAAAGGGTCTGGTTAAATAAACTTAAAGTCGGAGGGTTTTATTGACACAACCCCGGAAAATCGAATCAGGAGATTAACATTCGGGGTACTATTGTTGCTTTCTCTGGAAACAAATATCTTGGATAGGCTCATGGGATTAGCGGCTTCAGTTTTACCGTTAAGCTGAGTGAAACACAAATTTCCAATCCTGGGCTGGCTGGCTGGCATACCGGTGGGAGAAAAGGCACTGTCGGAAAACCGGAAGGCCACACTGGCGGACAGCCCTGCCATGGTTCCGCCGTCATTACCGGGGGTAACAGATGCCCATAAATAATCATCCAGAATATTTATCGACCAGATACTGGCAGCCTGATCTTTGTCTATCCTTATCAGGTCACCGTCAGCTCTATTGAAGTTCATCAGGGTATCCAAATTATCGTTGATAACAAAGATATCCTTCACACCATTGGTTCCGGTCAGGGTGTCGGCGTTGCCATCGATACCTGTCAGAATACTATCATCATTATCGGTGATGGTGGCCGTTTGCAGGCTGGCCCCATCCTCTCCGTTAACCACGCTGGCAATATCAACGGTGATGGTTTCATTGGGGTCAGCTGCAGCATCATCCACAATGGTGATAGCGGTGGTTCCGGTTGTCTGACCTGCGGTGATGGTGATGGCGGCAGCTCCCCCTGTGTAATCGGTGCCGGATCCTGTTGCTGTTCCGCCATAGGTTAGATTCACGGTGATATCCGAGGTAT
>JAHIVS010000006.1 GCA_018816605.1 Pseudomonadota bacterium | reverse complement strand
CATATTTTAAAATGATCCCCATGAGTTTTCAAAAGCCATACCAAATTAAACCATGGGCCCAGCGATTGCAAGTTTGATCTGGTTCGATTTTTCAGAGTGTTTAAAAAAGCCGTGAAATTAGATAGTTAATAAAACAAATCATCTTCCTTGACTTTCGTAAGCACTTTGAATACAAGGTTCCAAAAGAAAAAATACAATGGTTTGTAAAGTAAGGAGATAGTTTGATGAAGGGGAAACCAGCCATATTACCGGTCCACATGACGGCAACCTACAAGTTCGATTCTTCCGACGACCTGATTGAGGTGGTTCAAAGCGGTGAAGGCTATATTTATTCCAGGTGGGACAACCCGTCTGTCAAGGAAGTGGAGCAGGCGGTGGCAGACCTTGAAGGTTTTGCCCACGGCATCGGCTTTTCTTCGGGAATGGCCGCCATCAGCACCGCCATCCTCGCCCATGTCACAGCAGGAGACAGGATCGTTTCCATGCAGGAGATTTATGGGGGGACCTATGAATTGTTCAATGGGATTTTACCAAAATTCGGGGTTAAGACCACCCTGATCAATTGCTGGGATATAAAGACACTGATGGCCGAGATAGAAAAGGGTTTGGATGTCCTCTACCTTGAAAGCCCCACCAATCCCCTGCTCAGGGTGGTTGATATCCGTCCTCTGGCCGAGGCTGCCCACAAAAAAGGGGCTGTGGTGATGATTGACAACACCTTTGCCTCCCCTGTCAACCAGCACCCCATTGATTTTGGGGTGGATGTGGTGATTCACAGTGCGACCAAATACCTGGGCGGTCACCACGACATCACGGCGGGCATGGTCTGCTGCAACGGGCCCCATTATAAGAAAATATGGGATTGCCGGAAAATCATGGGCGGCACCATGGACCCCATGGCAGCCTTTCTTGCCATGCGAGGAATCCGGACCCTCGGGCTTCGCATCCGGCAGCAGAACCAAAACGCAATGGAGATTGCAAGATTTCTGGCAGGGCACAAAAAAATTTCCCACACCTATTATCCCGGCCTTGAAACCCACCCGGATTACCCGATTGCCCGGCGCCAGATGACGGGGTTTGGGGGCATGTTAAGCTTTATTGTGAAGGGCGGTTTTGACCAGACCAAGGGTTTCATGGACGCCCTTAAAACCATCCATCTTGCAACCAGCCTGGGCGGGGTCACAAGCCTGGCCAACCAGCCCATCACGAACACCCATGTGGCCCTGAGCCCTGAAAACAGAAAAAAAGCCGGGGTCAGCGAAAGCCTGGTAAGGTTGTCCGTGGGGATTGAGGAGTGCGATCTTTTGATTCAAGACCTGGACCAGGCACTAAAAGCCGTCTGATATGCCGGTTACAAAGGGCGAATATCAGGTTTTCAGAAATGCCTGTCCCCGCAACTGCTACGACACCTGCAGCATGCAAACCTATGTGAAGGACCAAAGGATCCGGTTTGTTGAGGGGGCTCCGGAATCCTCCTTTACGGATGGCGGTCTTTGTGTCAAGGGCTATTCCTACGTCCAGCAGGTTTACGCCAAGGACCGTATAACACATCCCCTGCGCCAGGTACCAAGGGGATCGGGTCATTGGGAAAGGATCTCCTGGGATGCAGCCCTGGAAACCATTGCCCGGAAAATCAGGGAAATGGATGAAAAGGACGGGTCTCTCCATGGCCTCTGCCTTGCAACTGGGTCGGGCAACCACGGGATCACAAACAATTCCCCCGACGGCATGATGTCCTCCCTGGGATATACCACCCGGACCCGCGGGACCCCCTGCTGGCCGGCCGGCATCGATGCCCAGGCCTATGACATGGGGGAGATGTGGTGCAATGATCCGGAAGATCTGGTCAGAAGCCGCTATATTATCCTGTGGGGGGTGAATCCGGCATGGTGTTCCATCCATTCCATGAAATTTATTTATGAGGCCCGGGCGCGGGGGGCAAGGATCATCGTCATTGATCCCCTTTTTACCCAGACGGCGGCCAAGGCAGATCTGTATTGCCAGGTCAAGGCGGGTACGGACGGGTTTCTTGCCCTTGGCATGGCCCGGGTAATCATTGAGGAAGGGCTGACGGATCCTGATTTTTTAAGCAATCACACCCTGGGGTATGACCGGTTCACGGCATACCTTGACCGGCAGATCTGCCTGGCCGAAGTTTCAGAAATTTGCGGCATTCCTGAACGGGAAATCCGGGGGATGGCCCGGGACTTTGCCAGTACAAAACCTGCCACCATCTGGGTGGGATACGGGATGCAGCGTCACACCAACGGCGGTGCCAATGTCCGGGCCATAGACGCTTTGGGGGCGTTGACCGGCAATATCGGCAAACCCGGGGGCGGTATCCGCTACGGGCACAAGACCAACCGGATTTTCAATTATTATGCCGCCACCATGGCGCCGCCCCAGGGCGCAGGGCCCGGAAAGGACAGGTTCATCAATACCAATCGACTGGCACAGGAGATCCTGGATGCCGGGAACCCGCCCATCCGAATGCTGTGGAACACCTGCCGCAATCCCTTCAGCCAGGATTTTAACCGCCCCTTGCTGGAAAGGGCGTTTAAAAAACTGGAATTGGTGGTCTGTGTTGAGCAGTTCATGACCATGACCTGTGAACAGGCGGATATTGTGCTGCCGGTCACCACCCTGTTTGAGGAAGACACCCTCAATGTCTCCTATTGGCATTATTGGCTGGCCCTCAACGAAAAGGCCATTGCGCCTGTGGGCGAGTGCCGGTCCAATACCCGGATCGCCATGGACCTGTCGGAAAAAATGAACCAGTTGTTTCCCGGATCCTGCACCTTTCCCACCCACCTGACATCGGAAGAGTGGATCAGCCGGGAGTTCAATGACAGGGTATATGAGATGTTCGGCATTACTTGCTGGGAAGACTTAAAATCAGGCCCTGTAAAAGCACGGCTTCCCCGGGAGGCATGGGGGGAGGGGCGGTTTGCCACCCCTTCGGGAAAATACGAATTTTATTCACAGCTGGCCCAACGCCACGGACATTTGGCATTGCCAGAAGCTGTTCCCGGTAGAAAAAAAAGCGCACCCTTCAGGATACTGACCCCCCATTCCAAGTTTTCCATCCATTCACAATTTCAGAACCTTGACTATATGACAGCCTTTAATCCTGAACCCTGGGTGAGGATACATCCCAAGGCTGCTGCTGAAAAAGGGATTTGCGACCAGGACCTGGTGAGAATCTTTAACGGTCAGGGGCAAATGATGGTAAGGTCACGCCTGACCGAAACGGTTCCCCGGGACACCCTGGTTCTCCATGAAACCTGGTTTAAGAACAAGGGGTATTGTGTTCAGACTCTTGTGGATGACCGGCCTTCCGATATGGGGGCCTTTAAGACCGGATCACCCGGGGTTGCCATCCATGATCAGTTTGCAGACATTGAAAAAATCGCTTCTGCCGCCAGGCCCTTTCCCTTTAATTTCTGGAAAAAAAGATGAGCCAAACCCAGCTGGGATTCCATATAAATGCAAAAAAATGCATTGGCTGTTTTACCTGTGCCATGGCCTGTAAAAATCTGTATCACCAGCCTGTGGAGGTCCTTTGGCGAAAGCTTTACCCGTTGGATGAATCCATCTATCCCTTTTCCAATCGCGCATTTTATTCCCTGGCCTGCAACCATTGTGAAACCCCGGCCTGCCAGGCGGCGTGTCCGGTGGGAGCCTACACCAAGAGGGGCCGGGACGGGGTGGTGATCCATGACCCGGACAAGTGCATCGGATGCGGCAATTGCATCCGTTCCTGCCCGTTTGGGGCTCCCCAATATAACCCGGTGCTAAAGAAAGCGGAAAAGTGCAGTCTGTGCTGGCAGCGTCTGGATCAGGGATTGAAGCCCGCCTGTGTCCTGTCCTGCCCCGTAGAGGCCCTGGAGCTTAAGGATTTTCACAAATCGGACCTGTCATCACTGCTTGTGTGCCCGCCCGGATTTCCCGTTACCAGGGGCATCAATCCGTCCGTGAGATTTACACTGCCCAAATCCCCTTGTATTGTCCGGCAGGAGATGCCATGAAACCCATCAAGGAGATACCCCTGGTTTTGTTTACAATTTTAAGCCAGGCCGCAGCCGGCCTTACCCTTATGGAGGGTTTTTTTATTTTCTTTTATCCGGGCGGAGCCCTTCTGTGGAGCCCGGCCGTTCCGGGCCTGGCGTTTTTGTGCCTTTGGGTGGGATTGGCCTGTTCTCTGTTCCATCTGGGCCATCCGTCAGGCGGGATCAGGAGCTTTGCAAACCTAAGGGTTTCCTGGCTGTCCAGGGAGATCCTCATTTTTGGGTGCTATGGTGCTGTCCTTGGCCTTGATATGGTGCTCCGGTATAAGGGAATGGCAATACCCCTGGTTCTTATGTCCTCTGTTCTGGCCGGCCTTGGGGCAGTGGCTGTTTCGGCCCGGGTGTACAAAAATCCGGGCTATCCGGCCCTGGATACTTTCTGGCCCTTTGTTTTTTTT
>JAHIVS010000488.1 GCA_018816605.1 Pseudomonadota bacterium | reverse complement strand
ACGGCTCTTATGGGTTTTTTTGTCTGGTTCAGTAATAGGGATAAGGCCAGATCAAAGGATATCAAAGACGTCAAAGAGACCACATCCAAGGATATTAAAGCGGTCGAAACCCGGGTCACCAAATTGGAGACAAGTGCCATCACCCACAAAGATCTTGGAGAGGTTTATGAACGGGTCAATGATCTTTCTACAACCCTGGCTGAGGTAAAAGGCACGGTCGGGGGTATTAAGGGAGCCGTGGATATGATCCAGGAATATTTGCTGAACAATGGAGGAAAACAATGAGTTTGGAACAAACGATTCGAGAGCATTTAAGGATCACAATTTTGCGGTTGCTTCATGATGATCCGGATTACACCCTGAACGATTCTCTTATTACCGATCTGACAGCAGACTTCGGATTCACGCCAAGCCGTGACAAGGTCCGAACCGAGTTGTCCTGGTTAAAAGAACAGGGCCTGGTCACGACGGATAATGATCCCCATATCACCATTGCCACATTGACAGAACGTGGAGCTGATGTGGCTCAGGGCCGGGTAACTATTCCCGGTATCAAACGGCCTTCCCCCAGGAGGGGATAACCCATGGTATCAAACCGTAAAAAACGCCCTGGCCGGGGAAGGCTTTCCACCATTGATCAATTACCGGAAGATGTACGGATAAGGGTCAATGCAGAACTCCGGAACCGGGACAAAACCCAGATACAGATTCTTGAAGATATCAATCCGGACCTCCGGGTGCGCGGGCAGAAACCTATCTCAAGAAGCGCAATCAACCGATATGCCATGGCGGTTGAGGAAAAAGGCTCCATGATGCGGGAAGCCCGGGAAGCTGCCGACGCATTGGTGGGTGGTCTGGGCGAGCAGAAAGGAACGGATCTGGGCCGGGCGGTCACGGAGATGGTCAAGACTTTGTCTTTTGATTTGGTTTTAAACGGCGGGGACATTGACGTTGATACCCTGAACAAGGTGGCGTTGATTGCCCAGCGGATTGAGCGGGCCAGCAGTATGAGCCTGGACCGGGAAGAGCAGATTCGCAAACAGACCCTTGAGCAGGCCGCACGAAACCTTGAAGAGGCGGGCAAAAAGAAAGGGATGACTGCCGAGCGGCTTAAAGAGATCAGGGATATGGTCAAACTATGAAAGGCAATGCCAGAAATATTCCCAAAGATCCGGACAGGCTTTTTTTGCCGTTCCAGCGAAATTGGATTGATGACCAGAGCCGTCTCAAGATTATGGAAAAATGCCGTCAGATCGGGATCTCCTGGGGCACAGCCTATGCCACGGTTGAACGAACGGCACCCGTGGAAAACAGAAACGACCAATGGGTATCCAGCCGGGACGATATCCAGGCCCGTCTGTTTCTGGAAGATTGTAAAAAATTTGCCAGAATTTTGAATGCCGTGGCCAAAGAACTTGGGGTCATCCTGATCGACGAAGAGAAAAAAATATCTGCTTATGTCCTGGCATTTGACAATGGTAAGCGGATCCACTCCATGAGTTCCAACCCCGATGCCCAGGCAGGCAAACGCGGGGGCCGTGTTCTGGACGAATTCGCCCTGCATCCGGATCCCAGAAAATTATATTCCATTGCCTACCCGGGTATCACCTGGGGCGGACAGATGGAGATTGTTTCCACCCACCGTGGATCGGCCAATTTCTTCAACGAGCTGGTGGAAGATGTAAAGCACCGGGGCAACCCCAAGGGCTTTTCCCTCCATACCGTGACCTTGCAGAATGCCCTGGACCAGGGATTTTTATACAAGCTCCAGGAGAACATCGGAGCGGATGATCCCATCGTGGCCATGGACGAACAGGAATACTTTGATTTTATCCGGTCCGGGTGCGCGTCTGAAGAGCAGTTCCTCCAGGAGTATATGTGCTGCCCGGCAGACGATGCTGGTGCCTTTCTTTCCTATGACATGATTGCCGGGTGCGAATACCGCCCAGGGGACAAATGGAAACGGACCGGCCAGGAAAAAGAACTGTATCTCGGGGTTGATGTGGGCCGGACCAGTGACTTGACGGTCATGTGGATCATGGAGCGGGTGATGGGATCCTTTTTCACCCGGGAGATTGTCACCCTCCAGAACAAGACGTTTTCAGAACAGGAGGCTGTTTTATATGATCTTATTTCGATACCGGGGATGCGGCGGACGTGCATCGACTCTACGGGCCTGGGTATGCAGTTTGCCGAGCGTGCCACTGAGAAGTTCGGGACCTACCGGGTGGAGCCAGTCCGGTTTTCCGCACAAGTCAAAGAAGAACTGGCGTATCCGGTCCGGGCGTTATTCGAGGATAAGGCTGTCAAGATCCCGAAAGATGACCAGATCCGGGCGGACCTCCGGGGGATCAGAAAGGTAACAACCGCTGCCGGTAATATCCGGTTTGAGGCCGACCGGGGAGCCAATGGCCATAGTGATAGGTTCTGGGCACTGGCCCTTGCCATCCATGCGGCCAGTAATTCTGCAAACAGTGGAAAAATGGAAGTTGTAACCGGATTGCCGATGCAATCACAACAGCTATTCAGGGGGTACATTTGATGGATAAAGGGCTTTGGCTTTCCGATACGAATTTTATATCTCTATCCGATCTGAAAGAGCAAAAACACAACCCTCTTCTGGGCGAACTGTATTCATCTTCCACCCTGGGGGGATTTGATCCGATTTCTTTCATGGGTCTCATGCCGGATCCGGACCCGGTTCTGCAAAAAACCGGGGATGGTATTGATGTTTTAAGATCACTGACCGCAGATGACAAGGTTCTTTCTTGCATGCAAAACCGGAAACTTGGCACCCTTAAAAAGCAAGACTATCTGTTTGAGCCCGGCAAGCTTGAAGATAAGGAACCGGATAGTGCTTCCAAAGATATCTGCAAAAAGCTTGTGGCGGATCTTGAAAACATTAATTTGTATAATATCATCGCCCAGATCCTTGACGCTCCTTACTATGGTCAAACCCCTGTTGAAATCATTTGGGAACCCATAGACGGGGTGCTGCACATATCAGAGTTAAAACCCAGGCCGGTTGAGTGGTTTGCCTATAATGAAAAATATGAGCCGGTTTTTTCCGGTGATCTTATGAATGAACCGGTCATCCCTGAGAAACTTGTGATTGCCAGGCATTTCCCTGATGCAAAAAACCCATACGGCCTGAGACTTTTATCCCGGTGCCTGTGGCCCGTGGCCATTAAAAAGGGCGGGATCCGGTTTTGGACCATGCTGTGTGAACGGTTCGGGATGCCCTGGGTGATCGGCAAAGTGGGCGGAGCAGACGACAAGGCAAAAAGAGATGCTGCACTTACCCAGCTCACCTCCATGGTGCAGAACGCGGTGGCTGTTTTATCCAAAGATGCTGAGGTGGATATCCATACCCTGACAGGCAAAGGCGGGGATCTTCATCCTGCTTTGATCCGTCATTGTGATACTGCCATTGCCAGAGTCCTTCAGGGGCAGAACCTGACCAACGAAGGCAGCGGCGGCGGCAACTATTCAGAATCAAAAACCAGCAAGGAAGCTTTGGGTGACTTCCAGGAAGCGGACGAACAACTGGTGGTCTCCTTTATGAACGATCTGGCAAAGATATATACCCGGGTAAATTCTGAACATGCCCTGGCTCCTGTGTTCCGATATAGAGAACCTGAAGATTATATCGCTCTGGCTGACCTGGACACCAAACTTCATACAGTGGGCGTGAGGTTCACCAAAGATCATTTCAAACGTAAATATCGCATGAAAGATGATGAATTTGAACTGGACTCCGGTCGTGACTCGGATGGTGGATCAGATCCGGATAATGGTTTTTCAACAAACTTGAGTTCCGAGCAAACCCCGGACGCATTCGAGCAGGGTAATCTCGAATCGTTTTGTAATGATTCGGCTGCAAATGCCGCCGAGGATACCTTAGAAACTCAAAAAACGATTTTAAAGGCCATTATGGCATCCAAGGATTATGAGGATGCCACCCGCAAAATTTTGGAGCTGTATCCGGATCTTTCCTTTAATCGGTTTGAAAGCCTGATGGAAAAAGCGTTGTTTAACAGCACCCTTTTTGGGATGCACACCGTCCTCCAGGAAGGTAATGATGATTAAGGTCAAACCTCAGGCATTGGATTTTAAAGATGCGGTTAATTTTTGGGAGAGCAAAGTCAAGCTGTCTCCATCCGGATACCGCAAGCTGTCTGATGAGGCCAAAATGAAAGCCTTTGCCGTGGCAGGCATTGCCAAGGGCGATGAGTTGGAAACTGTTTACAATGCCCTGGGCCAGGCCATTGAAGGCAACATTAATTTTGAAGATTTTAAAACCCAGTGCAGCACCATCTTTGAAAAACGGGGCTGGACCGGGATCAGTTCCTGGCGGGTGGATAATATTTTCAGGACCAATGTCCAGGCAGCTTACATGGCCGGGCGATGGAAACAGGCCAGTGCCGCATCCGATTTAAGACCTTACGGGCAATATTCAGCCGTGAATGACAGACGAACCAGACCCACCCACACGGCCCTGCACGGTGTCACCTATCCGCTTGACCATCCGTTCTGGGATACCTGGTGGCCGCTTAACGGGTTTCGGTGCAGATGTAATGTCAAGACACTGTCAGAACGCCAGGTCAAAAAAAGAGGCATAAAAGTCCAGACGGAAGATATCACCGGCAAGCTGGTTGAGCCGGTGGATTATAGGACCGGGAACAAGTTGCCGGCAAGACTGCTGATGCCGGATCCCGGATTTATGTATCACCCGGGGAAAAGTGCCTTTGGCGGCATT
>JAHIVS010000487.1 GCA_018816605.1 Pseudomonadota bacterium | reverse complement strand
CAAATACCCGTTCTTTTTTGCTCGAACCTGAACCTTGGTGCCGGCATGGAGTTCAAACAGCTGGGTGGCGGTTTCCATGGTGCCCGACCGGACGGCGGCCGAATCCTGAACAATCACGGCCATATTCTCGGCCCGGCCCCGGTAATCTTCCAGGCAGGCGCCCAGAAAAAAAAGAATCAGAAAAAACATAAGCCCCCTGCCCGGCCCTGAAAACACAGGTTTTTTCCCAAGGGTCTGAACGCCTGCCCAAAGGAAAAAAAGGCAGGAAAAAATAATGGCCCCGGCCTGAAACCATTTTAACGGCACAATTCCCTGCCAGAAAAAAAGGATATCGCTCAGGGTCACCGAAGAATCGATCTTGTCTTTGACAAGCGAATTGGCATGGGCCAGGTTAAACAGCAGGTCCGGGTCTGAAGGCGCCAACCGCTTTGCCCGCTCATACCACAAAATGGCCTGGCCCAGGTCCTGGGCTTTCAGGTAGGCATTCCCGATATTATAAAACAGGTCCGGATTTACCACCCCTAAAGCCGCGATGGTTTCAAAAGAATGGGCCGCTTCCTTGAATTCACCGATCCTGTATTGTTTGATCCCGTTAATAAAAGGCAAGGTCAAGTCAACCAAGTTTTTAGAAACAACCGGTTCTGTTCTGTCCGAGGCAAATGCAACAGGTCCATCGTGAAGCAAAAGCCCCATAGACAAAAGGGCAATCGAGAGCATCTTGATGATCTGCTTGACCCGGCCAGGAGAGATATCGATTGTTGAATCTGCAAGTGTCTGGCCGCTGAATCTTCCGGCATCAAGGGTGGAAAGCAGGGTCACCACCTCATCAATCACACTTTCCTTTGTATTGGTTTGCCCCAGAATCTGTTTTGCCTCGTCACCGGTCAGGCTTTCTGCCTGTTTGTCTGCCTTTGCCAGAATGGCGGCAATAAGAGCTGTCTGCAGATGATTTAAAAAGGGTTTATCCGAAGCTGCCAGTTTTTCAGCCCTCTTTAAGGCCTGTCTGGACCGAAGCGTCATCCGTGTTTCATTCGACTTCTCCCGGGTCTTAAAGCGGAAAAAAAAGGCCATACATCCGTATGCCAGCCCCGGAGAAAGCATCAGCAAAACAAATAATGAAAAATTTAATTGAAAAGGCGTGGACAGAATGGAAATGCTCTCTTTAATATCCAATATATCCTTGTTCTCCATCACCACTTCCTGTTTTTGGCCGGCCCTGTCATCGTTCCCATTTCCCAATCCCTTAAGGTCATGACCCGGGCCGGAATCTGTTGTCAAGATGGGCCCTCCCCCCAGAACATCCAGAACAATAGGATCGGTCTTAACGGTCTTGTAACTTTTTTGTGTCACATCAAAATAGGTCAGAGAAAAGCCCGGAATAGATAAGGGACCCGCCTGAATGGGAACCAGGGCGCGCTTGAAAATTTTCTTGCCTGAAAACCCCAAAGCAGTTGCCGTCATCTCTTCTGTGGGGGTGTCATCATAAACCTTCACTACTTTCGGGTCCAGCTTCAACGGAGGGGGGCCGGCATCCATTATATTGCCCCTCCCCTGGATGGTCAGGGTCAGGGTAACCGATTCTCCGGCAGAAAGGGTTGTTTTATCAATGGTAGCCCCAATGGAAAATTGGCCGACAAGGCCTGAAAATTCATCTTGCCCGGTATAGGGGGGAAGCGGTTTCACGTCAATCACAACCCCGTTGGAAGCCACCCGTATCGGTTTTGTCCGGGCAGAGGAAAAAAATGAATCATTGAAAAGCGAATCGATGGGGTCCCGCCCGGCGTTCTGTATCACATCGGCCATGATAACGGCAGGACCGATTTCGACCCGGCCGGGTTTCTCCGCCTGCAAGATATAGCTTATCTCGCTTACCTGATAGGGGATGCCGTTAATGGTCTGGGTGTAATTTTTCCTATTTTCAAGCTCCTGGGCGGCAAGGGATTCAAATTCAGGCGCTTTGAGCGAGGCCCTGGCAAACCGTTGGGCTGCAAATAATTTAATGGTGTAAACGGTCTGCTGGCCCACCACCAGATCGGAAGAGGCCACATGGGCCTCAACATATATTTGTCTGGGCTGGTCTGCCCCCGGGCTCTCTTCTGACACCAGGATTTGGATTTCCTCGGTCAGCACACTTTCTTTTCCATTGGAAACCCCCAGGGGCGGAATCTTAAGAACCCCTGTTTTTTCCGGCACCAGCTGGTATTGATACACCACCTGGTGATGCCATTGGCCATTGGTATAACTTTGGCTGGTCGAAGTGCCCGATGAAACGATCTGAAAATCACGAACGGGGGACAGATCAACCGTGGCTTTCCCTCCGTCCACCACTATACTCAAGGATACCATTTCTCCGGGAACCACCCGTGTTTTATCCACCTGGGCCGTGGCCGTAAAGCCGTGACCGGTTGCAGGCAGCCACAATGCCAGCACCATGCCCACAAAAAACAGGTTCAACAATCGGATGGTCGGTAATCTCAATTTCGCTTTCATTTCATTACCAGTCTTGTTCAATAGTTTGTTTTTGAATCACGGGGATCATCCCCATGCCCGGTTTGTCCTCCAGGCGATTCAATCTATTTTCCAACAGAGCGGACTGCGCCCCATTCTTTTCCGGATCTTGCTTCCCAGTATCCGTTTTCCCAGGGGCCTTGTCCCCGACTGTACCCGGCGATTGCTTTTGGGAGTCTTTTCCATTGGCATCGGGTTCTTTCTTTTGGTTTTCCTGATTCTGCTGATCTTGATTCTGCGGGTCATTTTCTTTCGGGTTTTGATTTTTCTGATCTTGATCCTGGCCGGACTTGGAGGATTGTTCGGAATTTTTCTGTTTTTCCTTATCTTTCTGGTCCTTCTGGTCCTTCTGGTCCTTTTGATCTTCTTTG
>JAHIVS010000486.1 GCA_018816605.1 Pseudomonadota bacterium | reverse complement strand
TTAAAATTATTAACGGCAGTATCAGCGGCTCCACAACCGCAGGGGCGCTGTCCCGGCTCAAGTGGTTTTTAAGGGCAAAACCCAAAATTCTGGTGCTGGCCCTGGGGGCCAATGACGGCTTGCGGGGGCTTTCCACTGAAGAAATGGCCCAAAACCTGGACAAGACCATTGTCCTGGCAAAAAAGAACCATATCCGGGTTGTTCTGGCCGGCATGAAAATTCCGCCCAATTACGGGCCGGAGTATTCAAATGAGTTTGCCAGGGTGTTTGAGGCGCTGGCAGAAAAATATCACCTGTCTTTTATCCCTTTTTTATTAAAGGATGTGGCAGGCATAGCGTCCCTGAACCAGGCCGACGGCATCCATCCCAACCAGGAAGGTCACAAAATCATTGCAGCCACGGTTTTTCCCTTTATTCTGGAGCAATTATGATACTGGAGATCAAGGCAGTTTGTAAATCCTTTCACCAGGTAAGGTCCCAGCCCCTTGCGGTTTTAAATCAAGTGAGCTTCACCCTGGATGCCGGTGAAACCACTGCCATCGTCGGACAGTCGGGCAGTGGAAAAACCACCCTTCTTTCCCTGATTGCAGGCCTGGACAATCCGGATTCAGGCCAGGTGATTCTAGAGGGACAGGATTTGTCTGCCATGAAGGAAAACCTTCTTGCCCGGTACAGGGCGCTGAAGATCGGGATGATTTTCCAGCAGTTTCATCTGATGCCCCATTTGTCCGCCAGGGAAAACATCAGTCTGCCCCTGGAGATTCTCCGGCAGGACTGCATTAAAGAACGGACCGATCTCCTGCTGGAACAGGTGGGGTTGGCCGACCGCCAGCATCATCTGCCCGGACAGCTCAGCGGAGGAGAGTGCCAGCGGGTGGCCATTGCAAGGGCCCTGGTCATCAAGCCTGCCCTGTTGCTGGCAGATGAGCCCACGGGAAACCTGGATATTGCAACCGGGAAAAAAGTGGCCCAATTGTTGTTCGACCTGGTGGAAAAGGAAAAGAAAAGCCTGATTCTGGTGACCCACAACCCAAATCTGGCCCGGCAATGCCGGAAGATCCGAACCCTTGATCAAGGTTGTCTGGTCTGATGCTCTGGATTCGATTGGGCATCCGGGAATTGATGGAAAACAAAGGCTTTGCCTTTTTTTTCACGGTCAATCTTGCCCTGGGCCTTGCCGGGTTTATTGCCATCCATTCTTTCGGCAGTTCCCTGGACCGGCATTTGGATGAAAATTTAAAGGAAATCTTAACAGCAGACCTGGTGTTGTCGGCCAACAGCCCCTTGACGCCGTCAGAACTTGCCCTGGCAGACGGTATCATGGGAACCGATACCACGGCCCATGCCCGGCTTGTCCGGTTTTACACCATGGTCAGGACAGCGGACAATGCCCGCCTGGTAATGGTGATGGCCATTGACAACGCCTATCCCCTGTACGGCAGTTTTTTGCTTGAGGGCGGGGGTCCCCAAACAGATATCCAGAAAAATCCCGGTCTGTTCATGACCCGGGACACGGCCCATGCCCTGGGCATCGGGGATACTGCTTCTGTGAATACCTCCCTTGTGTTGGGCAATAAACATTTTTATGTCCAGGATTTTTTTAAAAAAGATCCGGACAGATCCTTGACTGCGGTTGAGCTGGCCCCTAAAATTTATATGGGCATGGGACAATTGGAAGAAACCGGTTTGATCCGCTTTGGCAGCAGAATCCGGTATCTCTATTATTATCGGTTCAGCCCGGGAACCGATATTTCCAAGTTGGTTGAGCGCCTGGGCCGGGGGTTTTCCCATAATTCCCAGGGCCAGCCCCGGGTCAGTGTCTACGGCAGCCGGGATGTGAACAACCGGCTGGGAAAGATTACCGGGTATTTTACCGGCTACCTGGGCCTTACCAGTATTGTGGCCCTGTTCCTGGCGGGTATTGCCACGGCCTATCTGTTCCGGGGGTATCTGAACATGAAGCAGCGGGAGATGGCGGTTCTCATGGGTATCGGGGCAAAGCAATCAGAGATTTATCTGTATGTGAGCGTTCAGCTCATCGCCCTCGGGGCCCTGGCCTCTTTTCTGGCCGTCCTTCTCTCTTTTCTCCTGGTTCCCGCATTTCCTGTTATTTTTAAGGGGTTGATTCCTGCGGATATCCGCCTTTCCACAGATCCTGCCACCCTTGTATTGGCAGTGGGCATGGGCATGGTCGGCAGTTTTTTTTTCTGCCTGCCCGTATTTGTCCGTATTTTCGGGGTAAAACCATTGCACTTGCTCAAAGGCGATGCCGGACCAGGAAATCTTCGGATGGCATTCTGGCAGGGAATCGGTTTTTTGCCCGGAATTGGCGCTTTTTTTCTGGTCTGTATGGCAGTGGCCGGTTCCATGGTAAACGGCAGTATTTTCGCCCTTGGCTTTCTTTTGGCAATGCTCTTTTTGGCCGGAATGGGCTGGTGTGTTTTTTCCGGATGTAAATTTTTTTTCAGCACCCGGCACCTGACGGCAAAAATCGCCTTCCGGAACCTGTACCGAAACAAGTGGTCTTCTTTGTCCTGTTTTGTGACCATTGCCATGGGCACTTTTTTGATTTCCATTATTCCCCAGGTGCAAAAGGGGCTGCAGACGGAGATCATGCGGCCCGAAGGTCTGAAAATTCCGGTTTTTTTCCTGGTGGATATCCAGGAAGAACAAAAAAAGCCCTTTATGGCGTTTATCGGGCAGGAGGATGCGGATCTGACCAATATCTCTCCCATGGTCCGGGGACGGATTCTCCTGAAGAACAAACAAGCGTTTTATGGAGAGAAGGCGGAGAAAGGCTCCGGGGTCCGGCCCCGGGGAAGACGGCTGGAGTTTAATTTTTCCCATCGCAGCCTTCTGGATGTTTCGGAAACCATTGTCCAGGGAAAAGCGTTGTCCCAGACCCCCTGGGACTTTGAGGCAGGGTTGCCCTTTGAGATTTCTGTTGCCAAGTCCTTTGCCCAAGAACACGGCCTGTCCCTGGGGGATATCCTGGGCATTGACATCCAGGGCATCTTTTTGGAGGGGCGGGTGGTCAATATCCGCAAGGTCCGCTGGAACAGTTTTCAGCCCAATTTTTATCTGCTCTTCCAGGACGGGGTCTTAAATGATGCGCCCAAGACCTATCTGGCGGCGATTTCCCGGGTGGCACCGGAAGATCGCCAAAACTTGAAAAATAAGATTGTAAACGCGTTTCCCAATATCTCCATCATTGATGTGACCCAGATGGCCAAAACCCTTCTGGATATCAGTGACCGGCTTTCCCTGTCCATCCGGTTCATGGCCTGGCTGGCCATTGCCGCCGGCCTTGTTTCCATTTTTTCCATTGTCCGCCATGAAGCCCGGAAAAATGAACGCCAGGTTACGCTTTTAAAGGTGCTGGGAGCTGATTTCGACATGATCCGGGGCATCACCCTTCTGGAGTTCGGGTTTATCGGATTTACCGCTTCCCTGGTTGCCCTTGTCCTGAGCTTCGGGTGTTCCAGGGCCATTGCCTGGTATTTTTTTGACAGCCTCTGGCAATTTGACCTTCTGGCCTGTCTTGTGATTCTGATTTTGACCACAGGCGTCTGCATGGGAACCGCCCTGACCGGCTCCTGGAAAGTCATGAACACAAAACCGGTCACGCTTCTGAAAAATACCTGATCCATGGGCGGTCAGGTTTGGTCGGCCAGGTTTTTTATCCATTTGCGGGAGAAAAACCGGGGAATTCCCAGGCCCAGTTTATAGATTTCTTCTGTCACAACCAGGGCCATGACCCAGTAAACGGGCAGGTGCAGATAAAATGCTGCAAAAAAGGCAATGGGAATCCCGATGCACCAGACACCGGTCAGGTCCAGTAAAAACCCGAACCGGGTATCTCCCCCTCCCCGCAACACAGAAACAATATTGGTAAAATTGGTAATCTTCACACACAGAATGGTGCCGGACACAAACATCAGGTGATAGGCGTTGCGGTAAGCGTCTTCCGAGAGATTGTAGAAGGACAGAATCGTATCCCGGGACAGGATCATCAATCCGCCGGCCAGGATTCCCATGGAAAATTGAATGGCCAGAAGAAATTTGCCGTACAAATAGGCGTCCTTTGGTCTGCCGGCGCCAATGCTGTTGCCGATGATGGTGGAACCGGCAAAAAACATTCCGAAAAACGGAATAAGGATGAAGTTTTCAATGGATACCACAATATTCACCGCAGCAATGGATTCTGTCCCGATCCTGGCATAAACGATGTTGTAAATACTGACTCCGCTCACCCAGACCAACTCATTTAAAAAAACAGGCCAGCAGGTCTTGAGCACGCGTCTGGCAAAAGCGGCATCAAAATCAAGCATTTCCGAAATGCTGGCCGCAATGGGATATTTTTTCCAATGGACCATGGCCATGAGGGTAAACCCTTCGACAAATTTTGAAATACAGGTGGCAATGGCTGCCCCATTAACCCCCATGGCCGGGAATCCCATTTTGCCGAAAATCAGGATGTAATTGAGGGCCAGATTGAGAACCACGGCTATCATGCTCGCGTACATGGGGGGCTTGACAATCTCCATGCTTCTCAAATTGTTCATATAGGAAAAGGTGAATACCGATATCCCAAAACTAAACCCCACAATCCATAAATATTCAGACCCCAGACCAATAACCTGGGTGTCCTTTGAAAACAATTCCATCATGGCATCGGGGATGACCATTGTTGCAAATGTAAACACGGCCCCCAGGGCAAGTCCGGCAATCAGCCCTATTCCTGAAAGTTTTTTGACATGGACCAGATCCCCACTTCCCCAGTATTGGGCGGTAAAAATGGCCACCCCGCCGTGAATTCCGAACTGCAGGATCATGAACATAAAGAAAAATTGATTGGCAATACCGACGGCGGCAATGGCCGCTTCATTCAATTGCCCGATCATCAATATATCCACAAGGGCCATGGAGGACCCCAGAAAGGTCTGCAATGCAATGGGCAATGCCAGCTTTAACAGCAGCCGGATAAAGTTTATATTGATCTGATTAAAATATTTTTCCATACACCCTGTCATGCTCCATAAAAAAAAGTCCGCTTTCATTTTTAAGCGGACTTTTCTCCTTTATGCCGGATTCAGCGCAAGCTGTCAATGGCAGGCAATCAAGAGTTGCTATCCTGGCGTTTCCTCTTCTGTAAAAATAAGAAAAATCAGGACCCAGTATCCGTTTACAAACGAGAAAAAAAACAATACACTTATAAAAAAAGCCTGTACCGGTACTGCAAAGCCCAAGTCCGAAAGTTGAGCATTTAATTTAACCGCCAGTGGGATCTAGGCCAGGAGATAAGGATAAATAACAGATGAAAGAGAAGTTTGTTGCAATACTTACCCTATTTTTAATGGTATTTTCATTGTTTTCCTGTTCTTGGAAACAAAAAACCCCTGCCCTTTCTCCCATTGTCAAACCCAGGAATGTGATCCTGATTATAGGGGATGGCATGGGGCCGGAACAGGTGGGGTTTTTGCTGACCTATGCCAGACAGGCGCCGCAATCGGTAATTAAAGACCGGATCACCTGTTTTGATCGGATGATGGAGAAAAACGGTTCACTGGGGGTCTCTCTGACCTATGCCCACAATGTTTTGGTCCCGGATTCTGCGGCTTCCGGAAGCCAGCTTGCCACGGGCCGTTTTTCCGGTTCTGAAATGATCGGTCTGGATTATAACGGGGATCCGGTCATCACGGTTCTTGAGCGGGCCGTTCAAGGAGGAAAATCTGTCGGCCTTGTCACAGACACCCGGATAACCCATGCCACTCCCGCCGCCTTTGCCGCCCACCAGGCCCATCGGGGAATGGAAACCGCCGCTGCAGTGGAGATGCTGGCGGCGGGGCCCGATGTTCTTCTGGGCGGAGGACTGGATGCCTGGATACCCGAAGAAGCCAATACCAAGGATTCCCAGGTCAGAGGCGAATTGGAAAAACTCACCCAGGGGGCAGTTCCCATCCGCTCAAGACGCAAGGACAGCCAAAACCTTTTGGCATCTGCCCGGGAAAAAGGATACAACCTGGCCTTTAACCGCTCCCAGATGGAGGCTGCCACCGGCAAACTGCTGGGCCTGTTTTCCGATTCAGCCCTTCCCAATGCCATTGCGGTGGCCAACACTCTGGATGATCCTAAAAGATCCATCCCGACCTTAAAGGAGATGTCGGCCAAGGCCATTGAGATTTTGTCCCAAAACGAACAGGGCTTTTTTCTGATGATTGAGGCGGGACAAATCGACTGGGCAGCTCATTCCAATGACACGGGGCTCATGCTCCACGAGCTGTTCCGCCTAAATGAAACGGTCAACCATGTTCTCAACTGGGCCGAAAATCGGGAAGACACTCTGATCATCCTCACGGCCGACCATACCACAGGCGGATTTGGTTTCAGTTATACGGGCAAGGACCAGCCTGCTGCAAGGCAATTGCCCGGAAAATTGTTTAAGGATACCGTTTACAGCCCCGGGTATAATTTTGGAGACCCCGGGGTTTTGGATAAGCTTTACAGCCAGAAACTGAGCTATGGGGATATTTTTGACAAATTTTATCAATTGTCAAAAGAGGCACAAACCCCCGGAAACCTGGCCCTGCTTGTGAATCTTCATACCGCTTTTCCCATCACCTTGTCCCAGGCCGAAAGAATCCTTGAAACAGAGGACAATCCCATTTATGTGGCAGATGACCGCAGGTTTAACGCAAAGAAGGTGCCCAAACTGGACAACAAAGACGAATTTTATACCTATCAAAAAAGCAACCACCATGCCCTTCTGGCCCTGGCAGTGGCTTCTGATCAAAATGCTGTCTGGAATACCGGTGCCCACACCAATACGCCGGTCCTGGTATTTGCAAAGGGAACAGATGCCGCCCGGGCGCCTTTTAGCGGTGTCCTCCACCATACCCAATTGGGGCAATATCTTTTGGACGCGGTTTCGGGGAAATAAGGATTTGCACCTTTTACCTGGGGTAAAATTTTTCCCAGGAAAGATTAGCGGGCCAAAGCATTTCGAACATTGTCCGCCGTTACCGCACTGGTGCGGATATTTGATTCGATTGTGACGCCTGCAATGTGGGGGGTCAAAAGCAGATTAGACACTCCTTTAAATCTTTGACCCATTCCGGCAGTCAGGGGTTCGTTTTCAAATACGTCCACGGCAGCACCGCCGATATGCCCTGATGCCATTGCCCCGATCAAGGCCTTTTCATCCACCACTTTGCCCCGGGCGGTATTGATCAGCAAGGCCCCTTTCTTCATCCTTGCAATGGCCCTGGCATCCATCAGATGGCGGGTTTTATCGGTTAAGGGAACATGGAGGCTGACCACATCGGCCTTTTCCAATAGGGCTTCAAACTCCGTTGACGGGGCTTCCTTCCACGCCGGGTGGCCCGGTGGCAAGAAAGGATCATGGGCAATGACGGTCATACCCATCGCTTTTGCCCGGGTGCAGGTCTCCCGGGCAATGGCCCCAAAGCCGATGAGACCCAGAATTTTCCCTGCGGTTTCATTCCCCATTAATGCGGTTCTTGGCCATTTCCCCTCGATCATTTCCAGGGTCGATTGGTATGCTTTCCGGAACAAGATGAAAACAGAGGCGATGACATATTCGGCAACGGCTGCCCCATTGGTGCCACAGGCGGGAAAAACCTCAATCTGTCTGGCCCTGCACGCGTCTATATCAATATTGTCCAATCCAACGCCCAGACGTCCCACGACCCTAAGCTTTTTTGCGCAGGAGAGCAGGTCACCCCTTACCTGGGTTCGATTTCTCACAATGATGGCATCGGCAGTTTTGATTTCGGCCAACAGAAGGCCCGGCTGATCCACCAACCCGGGATCGTATACGACAGCGAAGTCCTCTTTCAGGCCATTGACTGCTGTCGGATCCATAAATTCGGATATGACTATTTTTTCCATCTTAAGGGTCAGTCCTTATGGCCGTTGGGGGTGGAATAGAGGATATGGTTTTTATTTACCAGGAGAGTCTCATATTTGATCTGGGGATCAAGGTTTTTTTCGTAGAGGGTTGCATTGAAGATGGTTAGAAAGTTTTCCTTGTAATCCCCCACAAGATCACTTAAGCGGTCATACCCGTTTCCCCTGTTGATATTGACTTCCCCGTTTATCTGGGTTCCGTCCACCAGTTTTATCCGGATGCTGCGGCTTTCTATGGTGTTCATGGCATGCACCTCCTTGGTTTGGGTCTGCTGTGAATCAAGATTGTGTATAGTCTTAGGATAGAAACTGAACAAGAAATGTCAACAAGAGATTGAGTTTAACCCCTTGTTTCTCTCTCCTGTTTGCCCAAGCGCGCTTATCAGCCAGTTTTGAAATGCGCGCACCTTCCCCAGGTTTTTGCTGGACCCGGGGAAGGAAACATAATAATTGCCTGTTTTGATGGGGGTTAATCCAAAGGGGGCCACGAGAAGTCCGGCCCCAAGCGCATCCCTGATGAGAAAGAGGTCTCCAAGGGCCACACCAAGTCCTGCCGTTGCCGCCTGGAGGGCTGCATCATCCACCTCAAAAACCTGGCCCCTTTCCAGGGACAGGTTTTTGATGCCCACCTGATCTGCCCAGGCCGTCCATTCCCTTAAGTCCGGTGTGTTGTGGAGCAGCATATGCCCCCTGAGATCCCCAGGTTTTTTGAGGGGAAAAGCAGTTTCCAGAAGCTTGGGGGAACAAACCGGGATCAGTTGTTCGGTCATGATTTTTTCCCGGATGACGCCCGGGGACGCTTCTCCCAAATGGGTGATGCCAATGTCAAAGTTTTCATGGGCAAAATCCACATTTTTTCCGGAAGTGGTCAGCCTCACCTGGATATCCGGGTGGAGGGTCTGGAAATGGTGGAGTCTGGGGATGAGCCAGCGGATGGCAAAGGTGGGGTGGACCTTGAGGCTCAGGTCCTGCTGCTGGTTCTTGAGTTTGTCCACGGCATCGGCCATCATGTTAAAGGCCCGGGTTAAAGGCTGGACAAGGAGTGTTCCTTGGTCGGTGAGCGACAGCTGTTTATGGCGCCTGTGGAAAAGGATCACCTTCAGCTGGTCTTCAAGTTGTTTGATCTGGCGGCTGACCGCCCCCTGGGTCACACACAATTCCCGGGCTGCCAGGGTAAAGCTCAAATGGCGGGCGGCGGCTTCAAAGGCCCTGAGTGCATTTAAGGAAGGCAGGCCCTGGTGTTTTTTTTGTTGCATGAGTTTTCTTCATCCATGGCATGTGTTAAAATCGTTTGACGGCTTCCATTAATACTGGTTTAAAATAAAAAATCAAGTATGGGCCTAAAAACGGAAGCAGATAATCTGGAATGAGGAAGAGACCAATGAAAGCAAAAGAGCTGATCAAGCTGGAAGACCGGTTTGGTGCAAAAAATTACAAACCCCTGGATGTTGTTCTCACACGGGGACAAGGCATCTGGGTATGGGACGTTGAGGGAAATAAATACCTGGATTGCCTGTCGGCCTATTCAGCCGTCAACCAGGGACATTGCCACCCGAAAATTTACCAGGCCATGGTTGACCAGGCCCAAAAACTGACTTTGACCTCCCGGGCATTTCGAAATGACCAGCTGCCGCTTTTGTACGAGGAACTCTGTCAAATGACCGCCTCCCACAAGATGCTTCCCATGAACTCCGGGGCAGAAGCTGTGGAAACCGTGATCAAGTGTGCCAGAAAATGGGGGTATGAGTCCAAGGGCGTTGCCGATGGCCAGGCTGAGATCATTGTGTGCAACGACAATTTTCACGGCAGAACCCTGTCCATCATCGGATTCAGTACGGACGGGAATGCCAGGCAGAATTTCGGCCCTTTCACACCCGGCTTTAAAACCATCCCCTTTGGGGATGCCGACGCCCTTGAGAAGGCCATTGGCCCCAATACCGTGGCCTTTATGGTGGAGCCCATTCAGGGAGAGGCAGGGGTCATTATCCCGCCCAGGGGATATCTGCAAAAGGTGCGCAGGATCTGCAGCCAGAAGAATGTTCTGCTGATCCTGGACGAGATCCAGACCGGTCTTGGCAGGACGGGAAAACTTCTGGCAGAAGAGCACGAAGGTATCCAGGCAGACCTCACCCTGATCGGCAAGGCCCTGTCCGGCGGTTTTTATCCGGTGTCAGCCGTATTGTCAACCGCCGAGGTGCTGGGGCTTCTCCAGCCGGGCCAGCACGGCAGCACATTCGGGGGCAATCCCCTGGCATGTGCCGTGGCAAGGGCCGCCCTCAAGGTGCTGGTTGAAGAAAATATGATTGAAAACGCTGAAAAAATGGGGGCCTATTTTCTAGGCGAATTGAAAAAAATACACCACCCCTCCATCCGGGAGGTCAGGGGGATCGGGCTTATGCTGGCCATTGAATTGAAAGAGGGAACCTCTGGCGGTGCCCGGGCCATTTGTGAATCCCTCATGGAAATGGGGATTCTGTGCAAGGAAACCCATACCTATACCATCCGGTTTGCTCCTCCTTTGATCATTGAAAAGGCGGACATTGACTGGACCATGGATAAAATCAAAATAGCCTTTTCCTGAACCCAGGGTTTGCCGGGGCTGCCCCTTTGTTGGCAGGCCCCGGCCCTTATCCTATCGTCTCTCCGGCCAGATTCGGGTGGACATCTCCGTGAGTTTATATTTCTGAATTTTCCCCGAGGCCGTCATGGGATAGCTGTCCACAAAATGGACATACCTGGGGATTTTGTACCGGCTGATCTTTCCCCTGCAAAAATCACTCACATCACTGGGCTCAATGCTTGCCCCTTCCTTGAGAACGATAAACGCCCCCACCTCTTCCCCGTATTTTTCACTGGGAACAGCTGCCACTTGGATGTCTTTGATCTCTTCCATTCGGTAAAGAAATTCTTCAATCTCCCGGGGATAGATGTTTTCCCCTCCCCGGATGATCATGTCCTTGTGACGTCCTGTGATGGACAGGTTGCCCTGTTTGTCCATGATGCCAAGGTCTCCTGAATGGAGCCAGCCTTCCTTGTCAATGGCCTGGGCGGTGGCGGCAGGATTGTTGTAATAGCCTTTCATGATGCTGTACCCCCTGCAGCAGACTTCTCCCTGGTCGCCCGGGGCAAGGGTTTTTCCTGTTTCCGGATCAATGATCTTGACCTCAATGTGGGGAAGGGCCCGGCCCACGGTTTCCACCCGGAGCCTGAGATCATCGTCAATCCGGGTATAGGTCATAACGGGCGAGGCTTCTGTCAGGCCGTAGCAGATGGTGATGTCCTTCATGTTCATCTTGTCAATGACCTGCTCCATGACATGGACCGGGCAATTGGAGCCGGCCATGATGCCCGTTCGCAGTGAGGAAAAATCAAATTTTGAAAACAGGGGGTGGTCGAGAAGGGCGATGAACATGGTGGGAACCCCGTAAAGGGAGGTGCAGCGTTCCTGCTCCACCGAGGCCATGATCAGCAGGGGATCAAACCCCTCCAGAACCACCATGCAGCTGCCGTGGTTGACGGCTGCCAGCACCCCCAGGACGCAGCCGAAACAATGGAACAAGGGAACCGGCAGGCAGACCCGGTCCTCGTGTGTGAACTTCTGGTTCTCTCCGATCCAGAATCCATTGTTCCCGATATTGTAGTGGGTGAGCATCACTCCTTTGGGGAACCCGGTGGTGCCGGAGGTGTACTGCATATTGACCACATCGTGGCAGCTCAGGCTTGCCTTCCGTTCCCTGTAGGCTGCATCGGATACCATGACCGACAGAGCCCTGATTTCAGGAAAAGAATACATGCCCCTGTGTTTTTCCGGCCCTAAAAATCCCACCCGCTTGAGATGGGGGAATCTGGGGCTTGCAAGGCTGCCCCGCTGGCAGGTCTTTAATTCCGGTACCAGTTCATATAAGGTGTTTACATAGTCTGTGTCCTGGAACCCGTCAATGAGAAAGATATTCTGGGCTTCAGACTGGGTGAGAAGGTATTCCAGCTCGGCCGTTTTGTAATTGGTGTTCACGGTCAAAAGGACGGCACCGATTTTGGCCGTGGCAAATTGGAGGGTCACCCAGAAGGGGATATTGGTGGCCCAGATGGCCACTTTTTCGCCTTTTTCAATCCCAAGGGCCATGAGCCCCCTGGCAGTTTCATCCACCAGATCTGAAAATTGCCGGTAGGTCATTCTAAAATTTCTGTCCACATAGACAATGGCTTCGCTGTCGGGAAAATTTGCCACGGTCCGGTCCAGGATCTGGCCCAGGGTCAATTCTTTTAAACCGTTTTGGGTATCCATTTGTTTTCCTTTATTCAGGTATATAAATGACCGCGTGGATTTCCGCCTTGTCCTCTCCGGCACAGCTCACATAGTGGGGGACAATGGAATTGTAGTAAACGGAATCCCCGGCATTTAATATATGGGTTTCCTTGCCGTAATTTACCTCGATACTGCCTTTGATAACCGCGATAAATTCCTCGCCCTCATGGGAGGAGAGTTTCTTTTCCCGGGCAGATTCCGGAAGGATTTCAACAAAAAACGGCTCCATGTGGCGATCGGTTTTTCCCTTGCCCAGGGCAAAAAAATTCAAGGCGGCCGGTTTGTTTTTCCCGGTCAGGACGCTGAATTCCGATTGCCGCTGGGTTTTGCGGACGATATAGGGGTCGCAGCTTTCCTGGTCATCCAGAAAGGTTCCCAGGCGGACGCCCAGGGCCCGGGCGATTTTCATCAGCGGTCCCAGGGGCGGATATACATCCTCTGTGAGCAGGGTCTCCAAGAGTCCTGTATCAAGGCCTGTTTTCTGGGAAAGGCCCTGGATGTCCATTTTCCGCTGTTCCATGAAATAGGTGATTCGCTGGTTTATTTTTCCGGTCTGCATCATTCCTCCACGCAAAATTTTTAAAAGGGTGCTTTATAATATATGGGAGCCGGTTTGTCAAAAAAACAAAGCCCGGCCGATATTGTGGTGTAACCGGTTGCACATTTCATCTTTGTCTTGTATCTTTCATAAAAAAACTGATACTATGGGCGCCATAACAGGCCCGAAGGTGAGGTCCTCCATAAAAATAAGAACCCATAAAACCTGTTTTGGAGACGACAAATGAAAACCATTGAAGTGAAAATAACAGCAGAGTTCGAGATCCCCGATGAATGGGAACTCATTGACCATGTCCCTGATCCAGAATTTCCGGAAGACAAGATTACGGTCCTGAAAATCAACGATGACTATTATGATTTTTTTCCCGAATGCCTGATGAAAGTTGAGGCCCCCGATGCGGTCGTCTGGTCTGCGGATGAAGGAAAGACAGAGGAGGTCATTGACTGTATGAGCCAGTTCAAGGTCATAATGCAGGAAAAAAAATAACAGTCCTCCCGAATCTTCGTTTATGCCAAAGCGGTAAGTTGTTTGGTAAAACGCCCAAGGCCGTCTTTCCCATTTTATGTGAAAAGCCGTTTTCCCGCCATGCTTCCGGGACCCCTGCGTATACCCTTCACTATGTAATCGATGATATCTTCAATGGTATATTGCGCATCCAGAGACAATCCCAATGACATAATTTCAATCTGCCCTGTGAGCGAATGGGCTGTAAGATCCGGATCCACCGGCTGAATCACACCCGCCTCCACAGCAGCTTGAATTTGCCTTATCACAGGAAGGGTCGGTCCGTGGTAAAGTTTTTTTTATTTTGTCTGATGGCATGCAGGTGTCGATACGGCACTGACCTTTGGATCGTTTACCGGGTGGAATCTTCGTACCGCAGATTTTACATGGTACGGATTGGGTTCTTTTGCTGAATGCAACAATCTGGGCGCTTAAACATTTTGGGCATACCCGGTTAAGAGAGACACCCGTTCCGAGACTCCCGGTTAAAAAGTACGGAGTCATCTATAGGCATCCCTGCTAAAAATCAGCATCAGCTGCTCCCGGAAATCCGGCAACAGTTGCTCCGACCACATACCCTGGGTCATGTTGTTCCGCGGATACCACAGGTTCACCACAAGTAAATTCTTCACAAAAGAATATGGGTTGTTTTTTATTTCGACAATAGGAACAACTATCAATATTCAGGCAATTTATACAAAGATTGATTGGGTCATTTCTTCGGGTCATACTCCCTCACTGTTGATTCGGTTGTGTTTAAACCTGAAAAACACATTTAATATGCCAAGGCTGGCGTTATTTTAAATCCGGCATTCAACCAATTGGTTTAGCGATAATCCGGCACTTAACAAGACCGTCTAAACGCATTATTCTGAATTCAGAAGGGTCTCCCCATTGGAATCAATAAAGCTGTTACAATTTGGACAGATCATCTTTAATTTTTTAATATGTCCCTTAAACAACCGCTTTTGGCAATGGGGGCAAAAATACCAGCTTGATACGCTCACAGTTGGTTCGGCTTGTTCTAAAAGCATTTTGTCCATTATCTTTCCTTAAGTGTCCTCTTCCCGCCTGGGCAGCGCGCCATACCAGGAAAAAGATATATTTAATACTGAATTTAAGTGTTCTTTTTTAGTTCTTTCATCAGCAGAATGGCTGTCGCCTTAGCATCACCAACAGCCATTACTGTTTTCGGATCCTTGTACAACGGATTTTCAACCCCGGAATAACCGGGTTTGGTATCATAGTTACATACAATCACCTTTTTCGCATTGTGAGCCATGAGGATGGGCATTCCGGATATAGGTGTCCCCGGGTTATCCATAGCAGCCGGGTTGACGACATCACAGGCCCCGAATATAATAGCTGCATCCGTTTTTTGAAAATCAGGATTGATATCATCCATCTCATAAAGCCTTTCATACTCAACGTCTGCTTCAGCCAGTAAAACATTCATATGGCCGGGCATCCGGCCTGCAACGGGATGAATGGCAAACCTTACATCCTTGCCCATGGTTTGGAGCATCTGAGATAATGCCACCACTTCAAACTGAGCCTGGGCCTGGGCCATCCCATAACCCGGTATCACAATGACGGTTTCAGCAGCCAGCAACGCTGCCACTGCAGATTGAATGACGTCGTGTTCCTCATAAAAATCTGATGCGTCATTACATGTCGACCCTTGGGAAAGCGCCAGAAAAAGAGTTTCAAGGGTTTGTTTGGCATCCCCCAACAGGAGGGTTGTTTTTTCATCCTTGTACAATGGATTTTCCACACCAGAATATCCCGGACGCTCATCCAGATTGCAGCATACGACATGGGAGGCTTCATGGACATGGAGTATGGGCATTCCCGATATGGGAGAACCGTTAACCTTTATTGCCGAGGGGTTTACCACATCGCAGGCCCCTACGACCAAAACAAGATCCGTATCTTTAAAGCCCGGGTTTATATCATCCATTTCTTTCAACAGGTCATAGTCAACACCCGCCTCAGCAAGCAATACGTTCATGTGCCCCGGCATCCGGCCTGCAACGGGATGAATGGCAAACTGAACATCCTTGCCCATAGAGATCAGGGACTGTGTCAATGCGATCACTTCAAATTGTGCCTGGGCTACTGCCATCCCGTATCCTGGGACGATTACGATTTTTTCAGAACGGCGTATTCTCTGGGCCACATCTTGAAGCGGATCGATTGTTTCCGGGCGCGACTGTTTTTTTTCATCCTCGGGCTGGGGTTCGATTCTTTCACCCGGGAGCGGGTCATTTTTTTGAATCAGCGGTACAAATACCCGGTAAAGGCTCCGATTCATCGCCTGGCACATCACGTGGGTTAAAATGGAACCGGAAGCAGCCACTGCGGCACCACAGGAAATCAGCAGCTTATTGCCAAGAACCATGCCGCAAAGCGCAGCGGCAAGACCGGTGGTTGCATTGAGAAATGATATCAGTACCGGCATATCTGCGCCACCGACACGAATCGCAAACAGAATCCCGAACAAACCAGCGGCAAGGACAAGGACAACCCAGACCCAAACCCCTAAAGTTAAAGACATGGTGCTGCCCAATGCAAATGACATCAATCCGACAACCATCAAAAAATTCATGCCAAGAATAAGGGTGTGGCCTTTCAGGAGAACCGGGATCTGGCTTAGCCTGTTGGCGAGCTTCCCTGCGGCGATCATCGAACCTGAGAAGGTGAATGCCCCCATTACCAATCCGAGCAGCCCGGATATCTCATTGACAAGGTCAAGGTTGCCCCTCATCAATTCGACAAAGGCAATCAAAAAGGAGGCTAAACCGCCGGCACCATTTTGGAATGCCACCATGGAAGGAATTTGAATCATGCCGATCCGGGAGACAACCCAAATTCCTGCCAAGGAACCGATCAATATAGCTCCTGCCAGAATATAGGGATGCTCGGGAGGGTGTCTGAACAGGACAATGCCTGCGGCCAATGCCATTGCCGTTCCGGCAATCAGATTCCCTTTTTTGGCCCGATCCGGGTGTCTGAACATCCAGATACCCCAAAACACCAGGCCGAGAACGAAAAAGTCCAGCCCATGGTTTACGATATTTATGGTTGTACTCACTGTTTGGCTCTCCCTGTATTTTTATTCTTGAACATCCTCAACATCCTGCCGGTGATGGTAAACCCGCCAACGAGGTTAAAACTAGCCATCATCAATGCGATCGCCCCAACGATCAGTTCAAAGGGACTGGACTCAACGGAAAAAAGGACCAGACACCCCAAAATGGTTACGGCAGAGATGGCATTGGTCATTGACATGAGGGGTGTATGAAGCAAAGATGGAATCTTCAAAATCAACACATATCCCATGATGAACGAAAAAATAAAGACACCGGTTGCTAAAGCAATATTTGCCATGATCATTTCCTAAAATTTTATGCGTTACCGCGCAAGGCCCATGGCTTTCCGGGTACCCTCATGAAAGAGTTCCCCCTTGTGCGTCACAAGGGAATTGCGGATGATCTCATCTGTCATGTCAAAGTTTTCTCCTGTTTTGTCCTTGAAAAGGTTTTCAATGAAATAATAGAGATTATTGGCATACAGCCATGAAGAATCGATGGGCAGAGAGCCGGGGATGTTTTTAATGCCGCAAATATGAACCCCATGGTGAACCATTTCTTTTCCCGGGGTGGTTATTTCACAATTTCCTCCCTGGTCTATGGAGACATCAATGATGACAGATCCCGGTCTCATTGATTCAACCATCTGTTTGGTGATCAAATGCGGGGCCACTTCGCCAGGTACCAATGCGCATAAAATTACAATGTCTGATTCTGCAACCAGCGGCCCCAAGGCCCTACGCTCCTTTTCGAGCCACTCACTGGACAATGCGTTTGCATACCCCCCTTCTCCGACAGCGATCTCTGCCGGGACATCGAATCCCCCAACCTTGACCCCCAGGCTTTCGGCCTCTTTTTTTGCCTCCGGGCGAATATCCACGGCTTTGACGACACCGCCAAGCCGCTTACCTGTGGCAATTGCCTGTAACCCCACAACACCGGTTCCGATAACCAGAATATTGGCAGGCTTGATCACCCCTATGGATGTCCCGATCATGGGGATAAACCTAGGAAACTGGGCTGCGGCCATGATAATCGCTTTATACCCTGTAATTGCACTCATGGAAGTCAAGGGGTCCATCCGCTGCGCTCTTGAAATTCTGGGAATCCCGTCCATGGTAAATGCGGTGACCTTTTTCCCCATCATTTTTTTCACATCGGCATGGTTTGACGGTGCGGCCGGATGCAGAAATGTAACAATAATCTGATTTTCCCTGAGCATATCGATTTCGTGTGTATTATAGATCTCGTTGAACAACGGCTCTTTGACTTTTAATATAATATCAGCATTGTTGAATACCTGTACTGCATCTTCGGCAATGGTTGCACCCGAAGCCAAATATGCCTCATCAGCTGCAAATGCACCTTTCCCAGCACCGGTTTCAACCATGACATCAAAACCCAGTTTTTTGAATTTTTGCACGGTCTCGGGCAATGCTGCGACCCTGTTCTCATTTTTCATTATTTCTTTTGGAATACCGATTATCATTATTACCCTCCCAATTCTTGTCGTGACGTTTCTGCTGGTGTCTGGTTTTTTTTATAAAAAATTGTGTGCCGGACCTGCGACACTCCTCTTTGTTAAGGGGCGGATGGCAGGTATGCACAAAAACAGGTCCGGCACAAATCGAAATATTTGTCTTTTCTTTATTTTATTGCGGGTCAGGCTGCTTCCAGAACCTTTTGAATTTTTTCCAATGTAATATCCAGAGCGTCATGAAAAATCGGCGGTGCTGGAGCAGACAGCAGCGCTGTCACTTCATAATTGGCATCATTGATAAATAGGCGGGCAATATCTTTATTGAGATCTTTGTTTACCATCACAACCGGTACAAGGTCAGATAAAGCCTCTGCTGCCATTATTCGAATGTTATAGTAGAGATCGTCTCGTTTGATCAGTTCAACAAGCTGCTTTACCGTATCAACACGTGGATGTGTCAGGGTTGAAGAGGCCTCAACTGCAGCTTCTCTCAATCGCCAATTGCCGTCGAAGCGAAGCAACCGGATCAGTTCATCTTGATGGTTGTCTAACTCACCTGTATTTATCAGGCGTTGTAATGTGTCTAATGCACTGCCCCAATCCATCAGATTCCCAAAGATGTAGTCTTGCATAATTCCTCCAAGCTAGTTTTAATAAACCGATATCCGGTTTTCCTGTCTTTTTGCTTGCTCTTTAACGTCACCAAAGGTGAATTGATGGTTTATCTGAGCAAAATCATCAGACTGCAGCATCCATAAATAGCAACAGTTGTGCCAACGACTGAATAATTCATAACACTTCGAATTTATTGATTATTTAAAAAGCAGACAGGATGTGTCTGCCGTGGTCAAAACGTCGCAAACTGCAACGAAGGTGCAGATTGCATCAATGGAAGAGTCGGGGGGGATTTATTGAATTTTAAACCGTTTTAAAATCCGATAGAGTGTGGAACGATCGATGCCCAGGATTTTGGATGCCTGGGTTTTATTGCCTCCGGTGGTTTCCAATACATCCTGAATATGATTCTTATTCATGTTATCCAGAGAGTCAATATTCCTGCGCGGTTTCCTTGAGACGGTCTGTTTTAAAATGCTGGGAAGACTTTGAACAGAAAGAACAGAATCTTCTTCGAACAAAGTGGCTCTTTCAATGATATTTTCCAGTTCTCTCACATTGCCGGGCCAGAAATAATTTTCCAGCAATTTTAGGGCACCGGAAGATATTCTATCAATCTGCTTTTTATTTTGAGCAGAATATTGCTTTAAAAAATGGAAGGCCAACAGCCCAATGTCGTCTGTGCGGTCACGCAATGGCGGTAAATTAACAGTAACGACATTGAGTCTGTAGTACAAGTCTTCTCTGAAGATGCCTTTCTCAACCAGATCCTCGAGATTTCTGTTTGTGGCGGCGATAATCCGAACCCGGACAATTTTTCGTTTAAATGATCCTACCGGCTGAATTTCTCCGGTTTCAATGGCTCTCAGAAGCGCCTGCTGCAACCCTTTACCAATATCTCCAATTTCGTCAAGAAACAGCGTCCCACCATCAGCCGCTTCAAAAACGCCCTGTTTATCTGACACGGCACCCGTATATGCGCCTTTCACGTGGCCAAACAGCTCGCTGGTCATCAGATTTTCATTCAGCGCTGCGCAATTGACAGGTATATAGGGTTTCGAAGCCCGGTCTCCATTATAGTGGATAGCCCTTGCTACCAGATCTTTTCCGGTTCCGGTTTCGCCACGAATCAGAACGGTTGTTTTCGACGCTTTTACATGGTGAATGGTCTTAAACACATCCACCATGGATGGGCTTGTTCCTATGATATTATCAAAGGTATTTTTCTGTTTTAATTGACTTTTTAATCGGGTATTATCGAGAATCAATGTTTTTTTTTCCAATGTTTTTTTTACGACAAGCTTGAATTCTTCCATATCAAAGGGCTTCATAATATAATCGTCAGCACCTTCTTTCATGGCAGAAACAGCGGTATCCACAGTCCCGTAGGCTGTGATCATAATAAACATGATACTTGAGTCATATTTTTTTGCCGCTTTTAAAACCTGTCTGCCATCAATCCCCGGCAGCTTGAAATCTGAAATGATCAGGTCAAATGAGGTTTCTTTCATGCATTGAAGGGCTTGTTCTCCGGACTCTGCAGAAGCGGTTTCATACCCTTGCTTTTTGATGACGTGCACCAATCCCCGGTTTAAATTAACATCATCTTCAACGATTAATATTTTGAACGCACGCATTTTATCTTTGATCCTCTATGGGCAGTTCAAGAGTAAAGCTTGTTCCCGACTGATTTGAAGTTTTGTGGGTCGAGCTGACAACTTTTAAATCACCGCCCAGTTTCCTTGCCATTTCATAACTGACAAATAGGCCTAAACCCGTACCCTCTCCAGGTTTTTTAGTTGAATAAAAAGGGGTGAATATGTTTGAAATGTTCTCTTTAGGTATCCCACTGCCCGAATCGTTCACTTCAATTTTGACCATTTTTAGTACCGGGACAAAGCGGGTTTTTAATATAAGATTGCCGCCATCAGGCATCGCCTCAACAGCATTGGCAACCAGGTTGGTTAATATGGATTGTAAGGTACTGGCATGGGCGACGACATCCGGTATGTTGTCTTCCAATTCCATTTTTACATGGATTTTTTTTGAATCGCAGTGAGGAAGGGTAATCTCCATCAGCTTAACCAATAATTTATTGCAGTCAACTGTCCGGGAATCACTGTGAGTGTGCCTTGAAAAGTATAAAAGATTTTTTATGACACTGCTTCCCTGTTTAACCTCATCAATCACGGTTGAAAGATGCTGGCAGATGCTAGCTCTATCGAGATCTTCATCCCCCAGTTCCTCAAGGGCAATTTGAGTATAAAGCAAGGCATTTGCCAAAGGTGTATTTAATTCGTGGGCAAGCCCGGAAGTGAGTAACCCCAAGGATGCCAGTTTTTCATTTTGAATGACTTGAAATTCCATTTCTTTTTCACGCTGATATTGTCCTTTCACCATGTTTGAGATGGCTGTTGATATAAAAAAAGCCAAAAGGAACACAGCACATCCGGTTATGGAAGCATAAATCAGCGCTTTTCTTTCAAGATCTTTAATACGATTTAATATCTCAACCATATCCTGATCAGCAACCACAATCCAGTTGAAATAGGGTATGTTTTGTCGTGATTGTAAGACGGTTTCCCCACGGTAATCAACCGCATGGTGGGCAGACAACTTGCTGTTTAATGGTATCTCCTGGATTGAAATCTTACTTTGAAGGGCTTTGGCTCCGAATCGGGAAGTCGATAAAAACAACCCCTCCTGGTTGACCAGATAAGTCTCCCCTGTATCCTCTATGTTATTCTCATTCAATAGGGCATCAATGAATCTGAAATCAACCAAGGCATATAGATATTTTGTATCCGTTCCATTCTGGTTCGTTAGTCTTTTGGATATCATCAATACGGGAGTTGATTTGTCTGGGCCTAGCAGTTTAATCTTTTTTTGGATTCGGACTCCCTTCCATGACAAAGCAGGCTCACTGGTTGTCTCCAGAACTTTGGAATCAAGGATCTCTCCTCCTGAATTGAACATCAAATTTCCGGAGTCGCTTAAAATAAAAAAATCGATATAGGGTCTGTGTAG